>CANEUT010000023.1 GCA_947441895.1 Rickettsiales bacterium
GGTATCACTCACCACCCCTTGTTTATCGGCAGGTAACGCACCCAAATTATTCAAACGATTTTCCACCGATGGCGGCAATGGCGCCACTTGTTTTGGCACTGGCACCATCATCGGCGCGTTGGAAACGCTGCTTGGCACCAACACGGGTGCTGGCTTACCATCCACCGGTTTGGCGGGCGCAGCAATGGGCGGCAAGGTGACGGATGGCTCTTTCGGGAATTTCGAGAAATCAAGCTTCGAAATATCCGGTGCAACAGGTTTCGGCGCTACAGGTGCCAATGGCGGTGGCTCGGCAGAAGGCGCTGGTGCAGTGACTTTCACCGGTGGCGGAGCAACGGGTGCAGTGGGCTTTGGTACTGGCATTGGTAACTCTACCGCAGATGCGGGAGCCGATGTGGGTTTAGGCGTTGGCAGCGGAGCTGGTTTTAGCGCCGGGGCCGGAACCGGGGTAATGGCAGTTGTTGGTTCAGGCAGTGCCACTTCCGGCAGTTTCTCGACTGGTGCAGGTTTCGCCGCTTCTGATTTTGCTGTTGCATCAGCTTTTTCAGCCTTCGTTGGGTAAGGCTTTTTCGATTGCTTTACCGGCGCCGCTTCAATGACGGGTGCCGCTTGTGGTGTCGGTGTTGCAGCTGGAGCTGAAACCGCGACTGGTGTTGAGGTTGGCGCTTTCACTGCCGGCAGCGGTTTTACAGCAGGAATGCGTGATGCGTCATAGCCTGGCACCGGTTGCTCGACCGGAATTTTACGCTCTGATCCACTCAATGGCGTAGAGGTCGCTGCCGCAGATCCTTGTTGTTCGGCGGGCACATTGCGCCCAGTCGCAGGCGACGCATAGGTAATGCTGGGTAAATTACGCAATGGCTGCAACGCATCATAGTTCACTTCGACGCTGGGTTTTTCAGGCACCATGTCACGCGCAGCCACAGGCGCTGCCCACACAAAGCAGCACACGCTGCCCAATAGCAGCGTGCGTAGCGGCGCAGTAGAAAAACGAGAGCAAGAGAACATAGCTTTTTGCTTGTTATTTTTTGGTGGTATGATGCTTGAATGCGAGGAGGTTGTTTGTAGCAAAGCCCCGCCTTGGGTGGCAAGCCCAATCCGATACTTACCTTCAGTTAAACACTGCAAAAAAAGGTGAATTCGCCCTTGCAGGGCAGGCTTGTTTCTTCTAGGTTCCGCCCAATGTCGAACATTTCCCCCATCATTACCGTGGTTACTGCGGCTGTGCGCAAGGCAGCGCGGGGTGTAGTGCGCGATTTTGGCGAAGTAGATAAGTTGCAGGTTTCGAAAAAGGGGGCCGCCAACTTTGTCACCAACGCCGATTTGCGCACCGAAAAAATTCTGGTGGAAGAATTGCAGAAAGCCCGCCCCAAATTCAGCTTCCTAACTGAGGAATCCGGCCACATTAAGGGGCCAGATGCCAATCAACGCTTTGTGATTGACCCGATTGACGGCACCACCAACTTCATTCACGCCCTGCCCTACATCGCCATTTCGGTGGGTGTGCAAAAACGTGACGCCAAAGGCCAGTGGGAAACCACTGCCGGTGTGGTTTATGACCCCATTCACGACGAATTATTCTGGGCTGAGAAAAAAGGCGGTGCCTTTGTAAACAATGCTCGCCTGCGCGTTTCCACGCGTGAGGAAGATGTGGTGGTTTCCACCTCCAGCCCACGCAAATGGCGCGAAGGCTACACCGAAACACTCGCCGCTTTTGAGCGCGTGGTCGACCATGGCGCCACCGTGCGCTGTTCCGGTTCCGCTGCGCTTGATTTGGTGTATGTGGCTGCCGGACGTTTGGACGGCATGTGGTATCAACGCTTGAACGCGTGGGACATGGTTGCCGGCGCGCTGATTGTTCAAGAAGCCGGCGGCAAAGTGACCGCCATTGATGGCAGCCCCGTCAACGTAGAGGATACTGGCAGCGTGCTTGCCACCAACCCACATATCTATTCCACCATGCTGGATTTGTTGAGGGCATGATGTCATCCCGGCTGCGTTAGCGCGCCGCGATCTCCTTAGGCAAACCTGTGTCGCCAGATCCCGGTATTGCTTCGCAAACCGCGACGCACGGATTCGATGAACGATGCACCAGATCCCGGTGTTGCTTCGCAAACCGTGATGACAGTTTTCTAAGGTCGCCGGAGCGACCAAGAAAACATATCACTTCGCTCGTTCAACATAGGTCAAATCGGTGGTGTTCACCACAATGCGGTCACCCGTGCCAATGAATGGCGGCACCATCACGCGCACACCGTTTTCAAGCTTGGCGGGCTTATAGCTGGAACTGGCCGTTTGGCCTTTTACCACTGGGTCAGCCTCAACAATTTCAAGCGTCACTTGCTCGGGCAGCTTCACGCCGATGGGAGTTGCTTCATGCAATTCCACCTGCACCACCATGCCATCTTGCAGGAACGCTACGCGCTCACCCAGAAAATCAGCCTGCATGGTGATTTGTTCGTAGTTCTCTTCGTCCATGAAGGTCAGCGTATCGCCATCGCGGAAGAGGTATTGAAACTTGCGCTGATCGAGCGTCACGCGCTCCATGCCTTCATCGGGGCGCAGGCGCAGGCCGCGCTTGTTGCCGCTTTTCAGGTCTTTCATTTCCACCTGATTGAACGATCGCAAATTGCCCGGCGTGCGAATTTCGTGGCTGGTCACCATCCACAATTTATTTTCAAACTCCAGCACCATTCCGGCGCGCACGGCACCACCATCGACTCGCATAAATACTCCCTAAATATCCAATTGCGTTCAAACGCCACGTAGGCTTTCTCGCTACGCGGCTCGCGCCATAAAGCGCTACGCAGGACCCTACAAGCATCAAATCTTCGCGACTTATAATGAGCTGGCACATGGTTTGCAAGTCATTGGTTGAAGCGTTTCACCGATTTTGCTAAGCTGCATTTGTATGAGTCTTACCGCCACACACGAAAAAACAACAACCCCGCCCACACCACGCGCCTGCGGCGATTGTGCCATGTGCTGCAAACTTCTTGAAATTCCGCCGCTAAACAAGCCTTACAACACCTGGTGCAGCCATTGCAACACCCGCACCACCTGCGATATTTATGAAACTCGTCCCCAAATGTGCCGCGATTTTCAATGCTACTTCACCATCAGCGATTTGGGTGAAGAATGGCGGCCCAACAAATCACGGCTCATTGTTTCGGTACAGTCTGGCGTATTGGTGATAGCGGTTGATCCGGCGCGGCCCGATGCCTGGCGTAAGCCAGAATTCTTCCCAACCATCACTCACTGGTCGACACAAATTCCCGTCCATGTGCTGCTCAACGGCGAAACCCATGTGGTGTTCCCCGACCATGTCGATTCTTTAGGGGTGATTGATGATGACCACCAGATTATGACGCTGGAAGAAATTACGCCAAACGGCCTGCGCAAGCGCGCCGTGCGCGTTCATAAATCAGAAGTGCCAGCCGATATGAAAGTGGGTGTTCCCTTCCCTACCGACAAACTTTAGGCAGCAGGCTTACGGGCTTTCAACCCCTGTTTAATAGCGCGGTTAAACTCAGCCACCGCCATGGCTGGCCCCAGCGTATGTTCCCACACGGCGGTAATGGCCGCAATAAAATCAGCGCCTGCCGTTACCAGTTCCACGCAATTCTCAGGTGTCATGCCACCAATGGCTACCGATGGCACGGTGGTGGTGGCCGACCAGTTTTCGAGGATTTCTTTCGTGGGGGTGCCATAAAGCGCCAGCTTCTCCGGCGACTTTGATTTGGTGGGGTAAAACGCTCCAAACGCCACATAATCGGCCCCAGCCTCACCCGCAACCATGGCCATATGCGCCGAATCATGGCAACTAACACCAATCACCACATCTTCGCTGAGGATGTGGCGGGCTTCGGCATAATCCATATCATCCTGCCCTAAATGCAAGCCGTCAGCGCCCAGTTCGCGCACCAAATCCACCCGATCATTGATGATGAAGGCCACACCATGGCTATGCGCCACGGGCATCAGTGCGCGCACGGCAGCGCGAATCTCATCGTCACTTGCATCTTTCAAACGCAACTGAAACGCAGCCACATCACCGGCGGCCAAGGCGTTATCAAGCGTCAGCGCAAACGCATCCAACGCCAACTTGGGCGGCGAAATAAGATAGAGGCGGCAGAGATAAGGTTCATTGGACATACATATTCACCTTATAGCGAGGTCAGGAGACCGAGCCAGCCATGAGCCAGCGCGAGCTGCGCGCCATGGATTTTTCAGAAGTAAAATCCGGGCGCAAAAAGTTACTTCGCGGCTTTATAAACACCGACGATTTCGGAGAGCAGCTCGAGCGCTTCGTCTTTTGGACGTTGGAACGCGTTGCGGCCCATGATGGAACCATCAGCCCCACCGGCAGCAATGCCGCGCACTTCATCCAGCACTTCGGCGTTGCTTTTCGCGCCACCGCCACTGAAAATAACCAAGCGGCGACCGCCAAACGTGGTTTGCTTAATGTGGGCAATGCGCTCGGCCAAGGTGCCGATAGCAATTTTTTCTTTCTCATAAACCTTCTTCGCTTCCGCTTGTTCAATGAAGGCGGTCGGCGGTTTCACTTTAATAATATGCGCACCCATCAACGCGGCGATATGCGCGGCATAGGCGGTCACATCAATCGCGGTTTCGCCATCTTTACTGAGGCCCGCGCCACGCGGATAGCTCCAGATAACCACCGCCATGCCCAGCGCTTTTGCTTCCGCTGCCATTTCACGAATCTCTTCCAACTGATCATAGGTCTGGTGACCACCGGGATAGATGGTAAAGCCAATGGCCGAACAGCCCAGACGCAGCGCATCTTCAACCGTGGCGGTGACGGCTTGGTCGGGCGCACAATCTTTCGGCGCAACGGAATTATTGCTGTTCACTTTCAAAATGAGGGGAATGGCGCCAGCAAACGTATCAGCACCGGCTTCCAACATGCCAAGCGGCGCGGCATAGGCGTTCAGCCCCGCATCAATCGCTAATTTGAAATGATAATGCGGGTCATAGGCCGCTGGGTTCACCGCAAAGCTGCGCGCCGGTCCATGTTCGAACCCTTGGTCCACCGGCAAAATCACCATTTTACCGCTGCCGCCCAGTTTGCCGGTCATCAACATGCGCGCAAGGTTGCCCTTGGTGCCTGGATTGTCAGATTCATACCAGCTCAGAATTTCTTTTACTTTGCGGGTCAGTGCCATAATTTCCTACCTATAAAGTGAGTTCACTGCCGATGTAGCAGCCTATTTTTTATTTGTCATCCCGGTTTGCGAAGCAGGAGCGCAGCAACACCGGGATCCAGTCGTTACGAAATGTCAGGAGACATTTCGTAAACGCAAAACTCCTACTGAAGTTTTGCTGTTCTGGATACCGGATATTTTTGTCTCCTGACAAAAATTCCGGCATGACAATTATGGGCGAAACATCTGTGCACCCAGTGAGTTCGCCAATGATTGCAGTTCAGCAAACACAACATCGCTGCAATCGCATCGCACCGATAGGAAACCAAGCCGCAATGCATCATGCGCCATGGCAGCATCAGCGCCGCAGCAAAGCGTGAACGCAAAATCGATGGTCGGAAATTCATTGCGCAATTGCTGCAGCATGGCGCGGTAATAACTCACCCCCGCATGGCACGCCGCAGCATGGGGTGAGGTCAACGCACGCTCGCCACCAGCAAGGGCGGCACGCGCCGCATCAAGCGAGTTTACAATGATTGGGGTCATGGACATCTCCAGAAATTCGCTTTGGCAAGAAAGCACGCCGCGATGGATACCGAGAAAGCCGAGTGTATGGTTAATACATGAGGGTTTCGAGGAGGCTACATCGCAAGAAGCTTTGAAGCCAAAGTAGAGTTTATGGAGGTGTCCATCAATGCTTCAATGCCCGGCAATGCCTTGCCTTCCAGCCATTCAAGAAACGCACCACCCGCCGTGGAAAGATAGCTGAGTTCGTTCGACAAGCCTGCATGGGCAAGCGCGGCCACGGTGTCGCCACCACCCGCCACGCTGTGCAGCGTTCCAGCGCGTGATGCGCTGGCAATCATGCGTGCAATTTGCACCGTGGTGGCATCAAACGGCGATGTTTCAAACGCACCCACCGGGCCATTCCACACCAGCGTTTTACTGTCGCTAATCACTTGCTGCAGCGCCAGCAAACTGCGCGGACCAATATCCAGCACCATGCCGTCGGCCGGAATATTTTTTACATCACACACCATGCCTGCGGCATGGGCTTTGAATTGCTTGGCCACCACCACATCCACCGGCAGCACCACATTGCATTTCTTCTCGGCGGCGAGTGTTAAAATATCACGCGCGGTGGGCGCCATGTCACTCTCGCACAGCGACGCCCCCACGTTGATGCCTTGCGCATGCAGGAAGGTGTTGGCCATGGCGCCACCAATGATGAGGTGATCGACTTTCTCCACCAAATTGCCCAGCAGCTCCAGCTTAGTAGAAACTTTTGAACCACCAACGATGGCTGCCAGTGGGCGTTTTGGCGCATTCAGCGCCGCCGAAAGCGCCGCTATTTCTTCCTGCATCAGGCGGCCAGCAGCGGCGGGCAAATAAGGGTTGAGGCCCACCACCGACGCATGGGCGCGGTGCGAGCACGAGAAGGCATCATTCACATAACAATCCCCAAGGCTGGCCATGGCTTTGGCAAAATCTGAGTCATTTGCCTCTTCTTCGCCATGGAACCGAAGGTTCTCCATCAGCAGTACGTCACCGGGGTTCATGCCTGCCACCGCCATTTTTGCCGTGTTACCGACACAATCAGGCGAGAAGCGCACCGGACGATCCCACAATTCTTTGGAAATAATATCCACCAGCGGCGCCAACGATTGACCCGGATCAAACCCCTTTGGGCGGCCCAGATGCGAGAGAATCACCACCTTGGCATCGCGCTCCATTAAATACTGCAGCGTGGGCACAATGCGGGTGATGCGCGTGGCATCCGTCACACGGCCGGCATGCATGGGCACGTTCAAATCAAGCCGCACCAGCACGGTTTTGCCGTTCACATCGAGCGATTCAAGGGTTGGAAATGGGTTCATGAGTAGCTTGTAGCGCATGTTTTTTGAATTGTCATCCCCGCGTGAGGCGGGAGCTAGTCGTTCCACCAAGATACTTGTCATTCCCGCGAAAGCGGGAATCTACTGCGAGGAGATCCCGGGTCAAGCCCGGGATGACAAAGATAGGGAGCAAATAAACCGCCCGCGCCACCGCTCAACGGTTATTTCACACAACTGTCACATAGCATTCATAAAAATGTCACAGGGGGGGGGTAGATTGCACTGCAGTGAATCAACTTGGATTGTGACATGAAGCTTGCATTAGAAACCGGTATCCAGCGCGTAGTCCAACCTCTGGCCGATACTATTTCATCGATTGTACAAGATGGCCCAAAAGCGATTACATCGGTTGGTAAGAAAAACACCCCCTCGATTGTATCTGCATGGACGCCCAATCCTGATGTTTATCCGAAGCCGAAGCCGGGGCCTAAACCAGCCAATGTTCCAAACACCGAGCCAGGTCAAGTAAGACCCAGACCCAGACCCAAATAGATAGTGATGATGCTGGTGGGTTTTCTAGGAGCGGCTGCAAAACGAACCGAGAAGCCGTGGAGCTAAGCACTACAACTTAGCCACTTTGCGCAATAAAATCAGGAAGGATGAAAAGGATCGGTTATGCCAAGAATCATTAAAGCACATCTAGCAGGAATAGGCGATGAAGCCGCTAATGACAATAAATCACTCAAAGAGCTGGCTGAACGCTTCATGAAGCTTTTCGGCAAAAAAGATGGTAACGGCAACCCCCGTCACGCAAATGATAATACGAAACCGTGGTGGAAGCGCTAGCTTTTTAAAGCCCCGCCACCTTCCGCGCTAAATCGAGCATGCGGCAGCTGAAGCCCCACTCATTATCATACCACGACGCCACGCGCACCAGATTGCCGCCCACCACGCTGGTGCCGGTGAGGTCCACAATGGAGCTGCCATTATCACTGGTGTAATCAATCGACACCAAGGGGCGATCATCCACCTTCAGCACGTTTTTCGGCATGGCGGCAGATGCGGCTTTCAGCGCATCGTTCACCTGTTCTTTGGTGACAGATTTTTTCAGCACCGCGGTTAAATCGAGCATCGACACGTTGGCCGTGGGCACCCGCACCGAAACACCGCTTAATTTGCCAGCCAGTTCGGGCAGCACTAGGCCGATGGCTTTGGCCGCACCGGTTTTGCTCGGCACCATGGAAAGCCCCGCCGCCCGTGCGCGACGAAAATCTTTGTGGCTACCATCCACCAGGTTCTGATCGCCCGTATAAGCATGAATAGTGGTCATGAAACCCGATTCAATGCCGAATGCATCGTTCAGCGCTTTGGCCACGGGTGCCAGCGCGTTGGTGGTACAGCTGCCAATGGAAAACACCGTGTGTTCTGCCTTTAATTGGCCGCAGTTCACGCCATAGACAAAGGTTGGGCAATCATCACCCGCGGGGGCTGAAATCAGCACTTTTTTCGCACCGCTTTTCAGGTGAACCGATGCAGCATCTTTTGTATTGAACGCGCCGGTACATTCCAAAACAATATCCACCCCCAGCTTGGCCCAGTCGATCTTCGCGGGGTCGCGTTCATGGGTGATGGTGATTTTTCCGCGGCCCATGTCCAGCCCCGCATCATCAAAGGTGATGCTGTTTTGAAAACGGCCATGCACCGAATCAAACTGCAGCAAATGCGCGTGGTTTTCGTTGGCGGCCGAACCGTTGGCTGCCACCAGTTGAATGTCATCATAACCTTCGGAAACAATGGCGCGCGCCACGCAGCGGCCAATGCGACCCAGCCCGTTAATACCAATTTTAATGGTCATAGATTCCCCTTTTCATTCGTTTTATAGAGTGCAGTGCGCGTCTTACAACTTAAAATTTGATTCCAAGTCTCAATGTTGGAAGCGCACAAGAAGCGAGCCGGGCGAGCGTGCCTACAGCCGCGGAGCGCGTGAAGGTTTGATCAGTAGATCAAACCGGAACAACAAAAACTAAATCACGTCAAATGGTGTGACATTCACCACTGCATTCAGCGGCAATGGCCCGTAAATATGCGGAAAAAGTGCGCCATCGCGTGATGGTTCAAATTTCAGTGCATCACCAAGTTGCGATGGGTCAATGGTCAGCAACAGCAACTCTTCATAGCCGGTGAAATATTTGCGCGCGGTTTCAGCCAGCTGTTCCGAGGTAGAGCAATGAATAAACCCATCTTCCACATCACGCGGCGAACCATCAAACACGCCGGCAGCCAGCGCCTTACGCCACAGCGTTGCGGGGCAGAGTTTATAGATATGGTCCATTCCATCCACTTTCTGTCATCCAGTTTCCGTCATGCCCGCGAAGGCGGGCATCCAGTCCTATTAAATACTAGCCGCGAAAACTCGCCGCGCTGGATCCCCGCCTTCGCGGGGATGACAATTAACAAGCTGCGGCAACAATGGCCTCAACGGTAATGCCGAAGCGTTTATAGAGTTCTTCCGCCGGAGCCGATGCGCCGAACGATTTCATGCCAATGAACGTGCCTTCGTCACCCAGCCATTTTTCCCAGCCTTGTTCAATAGCGGCTTCAATGGCCACCCTGCGGGTGGTGGCATTACCTAACACGGCATCCCGATAGTCTTTCGGTTGTTGCGCAAATAATTCCATGCACGGCACGCTGACCACGCGGGTGGCAACGCCCTTCGCTTCCAGCTGCGCTTGCGCTTCCACCGCCAGCATCACTTCCGAACCCGTAGCCATCAGCACAACACGGGGCGTTGAGCCGATTTTTGTTTCGCGCAATATATAGGCGCCACGCGCACACAGATTCTCTGCTGTATAGTTCGAGCGCAAATGTGGCAGCGCCTGACGGGTGAGCGCCAGCACCGACGGAGTTTCACTGGTAGCAATGGCAAGTTGCCAACACTCGGCGGTTTCCGTGGCATCGGCCGGGCGGAACACGTTGAGGTTCGGAATGGCGCGCAACACCGCCAAATGTTCAACTGGCTGGTGGGTTGGGCCATCTTCGCCGAGGCCAATCGAATCATGCGTCATCACATAAATCACGCGTTGCTGCATGAGGGCCGAAAGGCGAATCGATGGGCGGCAATAATCAGTAAACACCAAAAACGTACCGCCATAAGGAATGAATCCGCCATGCAGCGCAATGCCGTTCATGGCGGCGGCCATGCCGTGTTCGCGCACACCATAATACACATAGCGCCCAGCGTAATTTTTTGCATCGAACGCGGCCATGGCTTTGGTTTTGGTGTTGTTGCTGCCGGTTAAATCGGCACTGCCACCCAGCAATGCAGGCAGCTGCGACACCAGCACTTCCAGCGTGTTTTGTGACGAAACACGCGTGGCTTCTTTCGGCTGCGACTCGGCGAGTTTCTTTTTGAAATCGTTCAGCGCTTGGGTCCAGCCCTCGCCCAAATCACCTTCCATGCGCGCCGTGAAATCATCGCGCTTACCTGATGCAGCAAAACGTTTCTGCCACGCTTCATATTCTTTTCCGCGTGCAGTCGCCGACTGCCGCCAGGCGCTCAGCACGTCATCCGGAATTTCAAATGGCGCCGCGCTCCAACCCAAATTTTTGCGTGTCCCCGCAATTTCTTCGGCACCCAGCGGCGAACCATGGCTAGAATTTTTCCCCGCTTTGGTGGGCGCGCCCTTTGCAATAGTGGTGCGGCAAGCGATCAGGCTTGGTTTATCGCTTTTTTGCGCTTTGGCGATGGCAGCGCGAATGGCGGCCGCATCATGGCCATCAATCGCTTGGGTATTCCACCCCAGCGCCGAAAAACGCGCGCATTGGTCATCACTCACCGTCATGCTGGTGGGGCCGTCGATGCAAATCTGGTTATCGTCCCACAACACTATCAGCTTGTTCAGCTTCAGGTGACCCGCCAGCGACGCCGCTTCGTGGCTGATGCCTTCCATCAGGCAACCATCACCGGCGATAACATAGGTGGTGTGGTTGACCAGATCATCACCAAACTCGGCGTTCAGCGCGCGTTCAGCCATAGCAAAACCAACCGCATTCGCCACACCTTGGCCCAGTGGGCCAGTGGTGGTTTCAATGCCGGTGGCGTGACCAAATTCAGGGTGACCGGCGGTTTTAGCGCCCCACTGACGGAAATTCTTCAGCTCGTCGAGCGTCATATCGTGGTAACCGGTTAAATAAAGCAGCGCATATTGCAACATCGACCCATGACCTGCCGACAAAATAAACCGGTCACGATCGGGCCAGTGGGGGTGCGTGGGGTCATAGCGCAGAAATTCGGTGAACAGCACGGTGGCCACATCGGCCATGCCCATGGGCATGCCCGGATGGCCCGATTTGGCACGCTCCACCGCGTCCATTGCCAGGGCGCTAATAGCATTGCTCATGTCGTGGTGGGTGACTGGTTTCATGGCGGACTTCACTGCGTTCGATGTGCTCATGCGCCCGTGCTTAGCACGCGAGCGCACACCAACGCAACGTGAGAACCATCCCCTCACGTCAGTTATGCACAGCCTGCCATTTAGGCCGATGGTTCGGTTGCAATTGCCACCACTTCATGATTAATTTTGCCACAAAACAACAATCTACCTCGCATCGCTCAATGATTACTAAAGGATGAGGTCAGCATGCCAAGCCATTCGCAAACCACGTTACAATCGGCCATTGCGGCTGTTAACCAAGCATTTGCAAAACTCGATGCAGCGGCGGAAGTTGCGGCCTATGACCGTTTGCAATCGGCCGCCAGCCGCGAAGCCGTGCAGGCTGAGCTCAGCGCATCGTGGCAACAACATAGTGATCAGCTGCAAGCGGCGCTGGCCGAAGCCACCTCGGAGATGGATTTTCTGAGAGATGACAATGCACGTCTCGCCAACCAGCTTCACAATGTGCAGCAGCAATATGTGGCCTTACAAAAAGTAGCAGGCGCTGCCGCAGGTAAGCTCGATAGCTCCATTAAGCAGCTCGACCTCGTATTAGGAGTGTAACATGAAAACACTCACCGCATTTGTTTACGGCAAAGAATATACCCTCGCCTGCGATATTGGTCAGGAACAGCACCTCATGCAGCTGGTGCATCAAATCAATAATCGCACCGACCGACTCGATAAAGCCATAGGCAAGCTGGCCGAACCCATGATGCTGCTCTACACCGCACTCATGCTGGCCGATGAACTGCACGACGCAAACCGTGAGAATGCGCGCCTGCGCGACGAATTGGCCCGCAGCCTCCGCCAAATGAACGAATCGGGCGACGATGCGCGCCTGGCCGCCTTGGAAGAGGAAATGGCTGAAAACCTGCACGAGCTGGCCCAACGCCTTGAAGGTCTGGCCTCAAAATTAGCGAGCTAATGAATGATTCGTCATTGCGAGGAGTCGCGCTGTAGCGTTAGCGCAAGCAGACGAGGTGGTAATCCAGTTTTTCTGTCATCCTGAACGCAGTGAAGGATCTCGATTCTTCGCTAACGCTCAGAATGACAGATCAAATTACTTCCACACTTGCCCCCAGCCCCAATCTGCACTACATTAATGGGTGAATGGTTCTGCTCGGTTGGTGAAGGTGCATATCGCTCCGGACCGACTAACACCTCCGGGGGCTGTCCCTGTCATGGGCCTTGGTCTATGGTATACGGCACCCACCTGACCAGACGGGTCACGGGAGGATCAAGCTACCCACGGCCAGAGTGGTCCATTCAACTTCACCTTTCAGGTGAAGTTGAACTTATGTTGGCTCCGCAATATCGTCTGCTGACGATCGCTCCGCGCAGCACATGCTGGCTTAAGGCTTGCGCACCCAGTTCGCTTAAAATCTCCAGGTGAAGATAGTTTTTATTGGGTGAATGCCGTTGGAATCGGTGCTAGCGCTGCTGGTGCAGCAACCGGCGCGGCTGAGGCAACACTGGTCGGCACCGACGATGGCGACACAATCCGCCCCACCAAACGCCCCTGAATGTCAGTGATGCTACCGCCACCCACCGGATCCATCTCCACCTTGCCAAAATTACGGCCCTCACTATCAATCAGGGTGAAACGCTGGGTAAGGCTGCCCATTTTTGGCTCGGGTTTGGCGCAAGCGCTGAGCGCCAGAACCGAAAGGGAAACGACAATCATTTTTGTGGTGAGCGAGTGACGCATATGAACCTCTAAAGTGGGTTGTTGCAAAAGACGATCTATCTCTAGCCATAGCACGTCACGGTTAAGGAACCATTAACTGACCAGAATCATTGCAATGGCCAAAAGACTGGGCATATAGTTTGCGCATGAATAATCGAGCCCTCACCACCGAGAAACGCAAACTGCGCGAACACATGCAGCGGCAGCGTTCACAAATGCCGCATGCCGCCATGCTCACCGCCAGCGAGGCCGTTGCAAGGCATTATGCCGACCACCCCATTCTGGCTTTTGCACCCTCACTCGCGGGCTACATAGCCATCCGCGGTGAACTGGATGTAAAACCCATTTTCAGCCTTATGGAGCGGTTCGAAAAACAAACCTCCCTGCCCTGCATCGCCGAGAAAAAAACGCTCATCTTCCGTGAATGGAAACTGCACGACGCGCTGGTGCGCCACCCCACCCTGGGTGTGGAAGAACCTGCCGCCAATGCGCCCAGCACCATGCCCGCAATTATTCTGGTGCCGCTGCTCGCGTTCGATGGCGAAGGCTATCGCCTTGGTTATGGCGGCGGCTATTACGACCGCACCATAGAAGCCATGCGCCAGTTCGATACGCCGCCGCTATTTATTGGTGTTGGTTATAGCATGCAGGAGATCGATCAGGTGCCCACCGATGACCATGATGCGCCGCTGGATGGGATTTTAACAGAGCTCGGTGTCTCAATATTTTGATAAAACGAGCTTTAACGGAGTTCAATCGGCATAGGTACGATTGAACGACACGGCCATTGAGGCCGAAAGCCTGCGTGGCGCTTGAACGCAATAATGCTTCTCTTTCTGAGCGTTTCGCTTAGAAAGAGAAGCATGAAGATATTATTCTGTGGTGATGTAGTGGGACGCAGCGGACGCGACGTAGTAAAACGTCAGGTGCCGCTGCTGCGCAAAGAACATGCGCTCGATGCGGTGATTGTGAACGTCGATAACGCCGCCGGCGGCTTTGGCATCAACGCGGAAACACTGCGCGATTTGGGCGGCAATGGCATCGACATCATGACCGGTGGCGACCATGTGTTCGACCAGAAAGATGCGCCATCGCTGCTTGGCAACACCGCCAATTTGCTGCGCCCCCACAATTTCCCCTCCACCGTTCCCGGCACGGGTTGCAAATTATTTACGCTGGCAAATGGCAAAAAACTTTTGGTGCTGCATTTGCTGGGGCAAGTGTTCCACAAAGAATATCTCGATAGCCCCTTCGCTTGCGCCGAGGCGGCACTGGCACCCTATAAGCTGGGCAGCAATGTCGATGCGATTCTGGTCGATATGCATGCCGAAGCGACGAGCGAAAAAATGGCTATGGGGCATTTTCTCGATGGCAAAGTGTCGCTGGTGGTCGGTTCGCACACCCATGTGCCCACGGCCGACACGCGTATTCTCCCCAAAGGCACGGCCTATCAAACCGATGCGGGCATGTGCGGCGATTATAATTCCATTATCGGGTTCGACCCAACCGGCCCCATGCAGCAATTCATCCACAAATATCGCAAGCAACGCATGGAACCAGCCAGCGGCAACGGCACACTTTGCGGTGCCATGGTGGAAACCGGTGACAACGGGCTCGCCATCAGCATCACGCCGTTACAAATAAAGTAAGGTTATTCTTTTGATATAGTTGCAAGCTGTTCGAGGCAAGCCGCGCGGAGTGTATATTTAATACATGAGCACGGCGCGACCGATGAAGAGCGCCGCAAATAGCACAAAAGAATAACCTTACTCGGCGTCTTCTTCGTCGTGCTGCTTGGCCTTGCGCTTTTCCGATGGGGTGCGGGCCTTGGCAAGTTTGCCTTTTACACCATCCCACACA
>CANEUT010000024.1 GCA_947441895.1 Rickettsiales bacterium
GCACAAGCGCAATCCACCAGCGCGCCCGCATCATGGCAGCAGGCTGCGGCCAGTCATTTCGGCTGGCTGAGGAAGGTTAAGCAGCGTGCATAGCGTGGGTGCAATATCGGCCAGCACACCATGGCCCAAATTTTTTGGCAGGGTTTTAAAACTTTCGCCCACCAGCAGGCATGGCACCAAATTAAGCGTGTGCGCCGTGTGCGCCTGATTGGTTTCATCATCGTGCAAACATTCGGCATTGCCGTGGTCAGCGGTAATCAGTATGGCGCCACCGGTTTGATGAATGGCATCGGCAAGGCGACCAAGGCAGGCATCGACCGCTTCCACCGCTTTCATGGCCGCACCCAAATCACCGCTGTGGCCAACCATGTCGGTATTGGCATAGTTCACCACAATCAAATCAAACGCATTCGATTCAATGGCCGCGACCAGTTTATCGGTCAGTTCCGGCGCCGACATTTCTGGCTGCAAATCATAGGTGGCGACGTTGGGGGATGGCACCAGAATGCGCTCTTCCCCGGCGAAGGGCTCTTCGCGCCCACCGTTGAAGAAGAAAGTGACATGCGCGTATTTTTCTGTTTCGGCAATGCGCAGTTGTTTAAGTCCTGCGCGCGACACCATTTCACCCAGATTATTGACCAATGTTTCCGGCGCGAACAGCGCTGGAATGAATGGGTTCAGCGCCTCGCTATATTCCACCATGCCCAGTGTTGCGGCGAAGCGCACGGCGCGTGAGCGCTCAAATTCTTTAAACGCTGGGTCGAGTAACGCAGTGAGTGTTTGGCGCGCGCGGTCAGCCCGGAAGTTGGCCATCAGCACCCCGTCACCATCGTTCATGCCGGAATAATTTCCAAGCACTGTTGGCAGCACAAATTCATCGGTGAGGTTGTGGGTATAGCTGGTGTTTATCGCATCTTGCCAGGTTACAGCATGCGGGGCTTTTGCGCCCACCATCGCATCATAGGCTTTGCTCACCCGATCCCATCGCTTATCGCGGTCCATGGCGTAGTAACGCCCGCTGACGGTGGCGATGGTAATGTTTGTGTGTGCGCTGGTGGCATCAGCCAAGTTCTGCAAAAACGTTAATGCGCTTTTGGGCGAGGTATCACGACCATCAAGGAACGCATGGATGGCAACCGGCACACCCGCCGCAGCAATGATATTCGCCAGCGCCGCCACATGCGACTGATGCGAATGCACCCCGCCATCGGAAATGAGCCCTAACACATGGCACACACCGCCCGATTTTTTCAGTGCAGCAATAGATGTTTGAAGTGCAGCATTTTTAGCGAGTGAGCCATCGGCAATGGCGGCATCGATGCGTGGTAAATCTTGCATCACAATGCGGCCGGCACCAATATTCATGTGCCCCACTTCGGAATTGCCCATCTGGCCGGCGGGCAGCCCCACATCGCTTTCCGATGCGCCGAGCGTGGCCATGGGATAGGCAGCGCGTAGTGCGTCCCAGTTGGGTGTGTGCGCCTGGGCAATGGCGTTATGCTCAATCTGGTCGCTTTCGCCCCAGCCGTCGAGAATGCAAAGAAGAACGGGTTTTGATTTGGACATGCGATGTAATGGTTGGTTGATGATGCATGAGTGATACATGGCAAATTGCCATCACTCAAGCATCACTCACAATTAACAACCAGCCTTTTTCTATGAGACAGGTGCTAGGAGTTGTTGCGCACAGGGAGTGCGTGTAGCAGCGCTACATAATCAACCGAGCACAATAATGACAACGCAGATGGCCATAGAAAAAGGCTGGTTAATGCCCAGTATGGTAGGGGTGGCCAATGGTGATGGTGTAGGCGCGGTAAATCTGCTCGGCCAGCATGGCGCGCAGCAATTGATGCGGCCAAGTGGCAGCGCCAAACGCAATCACCGCATGGGCTTGCTTCAGCAGGCTGGCATCCAGCCCATCTTGCCCACCAATGGCAAACACGGCGTGTTTGATGGCGTTCTTTTGTGATGTTTGAATGAGTGCCGCAAATGCTTCGCTGGTAATATTTTTGCCGATTGAATCCATGGCGAAGAGGCGACTGCCTTTGCCCAGCAACGCCTGAAATGCTTTCGCCTCATGGGCGCGGCGTGCATCGGCCGACATGTTGCTTGGGGCATCGGGTAGTTCTTTCACCACCACGTCCCATCGTGTTTGTTTTAAATAATGAGTCACTAGTTCGGCTTCGGCCTTGCGTTTGGCTTTGCCCACGGCGGCGATAATGATTTGCATAGATTCTCCACACGTCATTCCCGCGAAGGCGGGAATCCAGTTTAAAAAATAGGGTTGTGCTTCGCACGCTGGATACCCGCCTGCGCGGGTATGACACGAATTTTAGCGCGCTGGCGCGGGCAGCGCCCACATCTTCTCGATGTTGTAGAAGTGGCGCACTTCCGGGCGGAAGATGTGAACCACAATATCGCCCGCATCGATCAGCACCCAGTCGCCCGATTCTTTGCCTTCTACTGAAAGGGGTGGGGTGCCGTTTTTCTTCAAATGGTCGGCCACATAATCGGCCAGTGCCACCACATGGCGTGGCGCGCGGCCGCTGGCCACAATCATGAAGTCAGCAAAGCTGCATTTATCTTTCAGGCTGAGAGTAACGATTTCTTCGCCTTTGTTATCATCAATCACCTTGGCGAGGCGCTGTGCCAAAGCATGTGTGGGGGAGAGCTTGGGGGATGGGCTTTTGGTTTTGGGTGCGGCAGGTTTTTTTGCGGCCACCTTGGCGGCAGGCTTGGTGACCGTTTTTGCTGCGGCCAGTTTTTTTACCGCTGACTTTTTAGCGGGGGCTTTCGGCGCACTGACTTTTTTGGCAGCAGCCTTGGCGGGTGATGGTTTCGATTTTGCAGCTACTTTGGCAGCTGGTTTTTTGGCGGTCTTTGCGGCGGATTTCGGTGGAATGGCGCAACTCCTCTCACGAGTGAACTAGGGCTTAGTATGGCGCATATAGGCAGCCTTTCCAAGCGTTTTCCGCAAGAACGTTGCCGATAGTGGGTGCCGTGGGATGGTAAGGTAGGCCCAGCCGCCCTTTGTGCGGCCACTCAGTTGCGAAGCTGCAACAGCTGCCACGCGTTTGGCTGCGCAATAGGTGGCGAAATGACCATGCAGTGCGCGCAGCGCATAGGGCGCGCGGTCGAGCACGGCGATGGGCATGCGCGCCGCAATTTCCCTCCAGCGGCGCCAGCGATGAAACCCGGCCAGATTGTCGGCCCCCATGAGCCACACGAACCGATGGTTGGCATGATGGCGTTGCAAAAATCGAATCGTGTCGATGCTGTAGAGAAGCTGGTGTTTGGCTTCCACATCCAGCACGCGGATGCGCGGATGCTGGGCGATGGCGGCGGCACTTTCAAAACGCATGGCATAGGCTGCCAGGTCACTGGCTTTTTTCAGCGGGTTTTGGGGTGATACCAGCCACCACACCGCGTCGAGCTTCAGCCGTTTCAACGCCTCCAGTGAAATGTGCAAATGGCCGGCATGGGCCGGGTTGAACGACCCACCAAGCAAACCAATGCGACGCGGATTGGCCAAATTATCCTGCCCGAATGGCGCCACCCGGCAGTGCCGTGGTGACAATATATTTATAGGTGACCAACTGCGCGGCGCCCACGGGGCCACGTGCATGCATGCGGCCGGTGGCGATGCCGATTTCGCCGCCGAAGCCGAACTCGCCACCATCGGCAAACTGGGTGCTGGCATTCACCAGCACAATGGCGCTATCGACCTCGCGCGTGAATTGGGCGGCGATGGCGGCGTCTTCGCACAAAATCGCATCGGTGTGGTGCGAGCCGTAATGGTTGATATGGGCAATGGCAGCATCAACCCCGCTCACGGTTTTAATCGCCAGAATGGGGGCCAGATATTCGGTGGACCAGTCCGCATCGGTCGCGGGCACAATGCGGGCATCGAGCGCACAAATTTCAGCGTCGCCGCGCAGTTCGCAGCCCGCTTCCAGCAGGTCGGCAATCACCGTGGGGGCCATGGTTGCAAGCAGTGCGCGATCGATGAGTAATGTTTCCAACGCGCCGCAAACACCCGTGCGCCGCAGTTTGGCATTCATCACCAGCGTACGCGCTTTGGCGAGGGTGGTGGTGGGGTGCAGGTAGATATGATTGTTACCATCGAGGTGCAGCAATGTAGGCACGCGGGCTTCGTCGCGCACTCGCGCCACCAGCGATTTGCCGCCACGAGGAATGATGAGGTCGATATGTTCATGCATGGCCAGCAGCTGCGACACGGCAGCGCGATCGGTGGTGGGCACCAGCTGCGCCGCGTTGGCGGGCAAGCCTTCGGCGGTGATGCCTGCGAGGAATGCGTTGAGAATGGCCTGGCAGGAATGAAAACTTTCCGACCCGCCGCGCAAAATAACGGCGTTACCGGCTTTGATGGCGAGCGCCGCCGCATCGGCCGTCACATTCGGGCGTGATTCATAAATCATACCGATGACGCCGATGGGGACGCTGGTTTTTTCGAAATGCAGACCGTTGGCGGCCACATCCCATGCTTCCAGCACGTGGCCCACAGGGTCGGGCAAATCGGCCACGGCTGCCACACCGGTGGCCATGGTTTCCACACGTTTGGCATCGAGCATCAGCCGGTCACGCATGGCGGGCGACAGCGCACTTGCCGCATCCATATCGATTTTATTTGCTGCAATAATATGCGCCGCATGGGCGCGAATGGATGTGGCCGCCGCATGCAGCGCGCGCGATTTTTTCTCGGCCGAACTGGAAGCCAAAATGCGCGCCGCAATTTTTGCATCGTGCCCCAATTGCTGCATCTGTTGGGCAATACCGGTCATCATCCAACCTTTCCGACGACCACGCGCGTATTGCAGATACTATCATGCATGCCCGCGCGATCATCGCGCATAAGAATGGGGGTGAACCACATGGCGGTGAGCAGGCTGGCCACCATGGTGGCGGTGTTATCGCTGAGAAAGCTGACATAGGTGGGCAGGCGCGGCAACACAAAGGCAATAAAACGTTCCAGCGCTTCGGTTTGGCTCAAGCGTTTGCCATCCAAACGGAGGATGTACATGTTCATGAGGCGCTTGCCGGGCGAGGCCTGCCACTTCGATCCATCAAACGCAGTATAATAGATGAGCTCGCACAAAAAAACGACGGGCACCAGCAGTGCCGATTCGCTCATGACGCTGGCGGCAAGGCCGGTAGGGATAAACAAGATAATGCCATCGATAAGATTCGCCAAGATGCGGTCCAAACGTCCGGCATAGACAAGTTTTTGCGTGTTCATAGCATGGCCAGATCGTCGCGGTGAATAAGATTATCGCGCGCAGCATAGCCCAGAATCGCTTCGATCGCATCTGTCTTTTTGCCCATAATTTGCTGCGCTTCCGCATGGCTATAGCTGCTGATGCCCTTGGCAATGAGTGTGCCGTTTGCGGTTTTAACGCCAATCATTTCGCCGCGTTCGAACGTGCCTTCCACCGCCTTCACCCCAGCGGGCAGCAGGCTTTTTCCATCACGCAGCGCGTTTGCCGCGCCATCATCCACCGTGATATGGCCTGCAAGTTGCACGGCCGCCGCAATCCACTGTTTGCGGGCAAGCTGGGGTTTGGTGCTGCTGATGAACCAGGTGGCCATGCCGCCTTTGGCAAGGGTTGCCAGCGCATGGTCTTCGGTGCCGCGAGCGATGACCATGTGGCAGCCACCGTTGATGGCCATTTGTGCGGCATCGATTTTCGTTTTCATGCCGCCATTGCTGATGGCTGATGCTGCGCCACCGGCCATGGCAATAATCGCGGGCGTGATGTCGCGAACGACGGGAATATGGTTGGCGTTTTTATCATCGCGGGGGTTGGCGGTGTAGAGTCCATCAATATCGGAAAACAGCACCAGCACATCGGCGTCGAGCATGACCGCCACGCGCGCGGCGAGGCGGTCGTTATCACCAAATTTAAGCTCGGCGGTGGCCACGGAATCATTCTCGTTCACGATGGGGATGAGCCGGTGGGCGAGCAGGGTGGTGAAGGTGGCGCGTGCGTTGAGGTAGCGGCGGCGACGCTCGGAATCTTCCAGCGTCAACAGCAATTGCGCCACTTTAATGCCGTGGGCATCGAACGCTTGCTGCCACGCTTGAATGAGCAGGGGTTGCCCGGCGGCGGCGGCGGCTTGTTTTTCTTCCAGGCTCAGCGCTTCGCTGCCCAGCCCCACATGGGGGCGACCAAGCGCCACCGCGCCCGATGAAACAAGAATGATTTCTTTGCCCGCTTCGTGCAGCGCGGCCATATCGGCCGCAAGGGTGGCCAGCCATTGTTTGCGCAACGCCGCACCCTCGGCCACTAAGCTGGAGCCGATTTTAATGACAATGCGTTTGGCATCGCGGAGGGTGGGAGTTTGGGTCATGCGCATGGTATAAACGTGAAATGGTTAATAGTGAATGGTGAATTGTAAGAAAGGCGGATTCACCAATCGCTTCTTACCATTCGCTTGTTTCACTCGGCTTCATGAAGTCTGGGATTGCCGGTGGCTCTTTTTCACCACGATAATCGATAATGGTTTGCAGCATGGTCACCAGCAACGGTTCTAAATCGGTGCGGGCCGCCGCCGAGATGGTGAACACCTTGCCACCACTGGCTTTGGCCAGCGCTTTTTGCTTTTTGGCAATGTCGGTTTTCTTCAGTGAATCGCATTTATTCAGCGCGACGATCTCGGGTTTTTCGGCCAGCTCATCATCGTATTGCGAAATTTCAGCGCGCACAGTTTCATAGGCGGCCACCACGTCGTCTTGCGTGCCATCCACCAAATGCAGCAGCACGCCGCAACGTTCCACATGGCCCAGAAACTTCAGGCCAAGCCCTTTGCCCTCGGCCGCACCTTCGATGAGGCCGGGAATATCGGCCAGCACGAATTCGGCGTCACCCACACTCACCACGCCCAGCTGGGGGGCGAGGGTGGTGAAGGGATAATCGGCGATTTTGGGCTTTGCCGCCGTCACGGCCGAAAGGAAGGTTGATTTGCCAGCGTTCGGCAGGCCCAGAAGGCCCGCATCGGAAAGCAGTTTCAGGCGCAAAAACAACGTGCGCTCTTCCCCTTTGCCAGCAGGCACCGATTGGCGGGGCGCCTGGTTGGTGGAGGATTTGAAATGGATGTTGCCAAGCCCGCCGCGGCCGCCTTTGGCCAGCGTGATTTCTTGACCATCATGGGTGAAGTCGGCGAGCAATGTTTCGCGGTCTTCATCATAAATTTGGGTGCCGACGGGTACTTTCAGCAGCATGTCTTCCGCCGCTTTGCCATAGCGCTGCTTACCCATGCCGTGCTGGCCGCGCGCGCCTTTGAAATGTTGCTGGAAACGATAGTCGATGAGGGTATTCAGGCCCGATTCCGCACGCATGATGATGCTGGCGCCGCGCCCGCCATCGCCCCCGTCAGGGCCACCCTCGGGAATAAATTTCTCGCGACGGAAGCTGATGCAGCCTTCGCCGCCATCGCCGGATTTTATGTAGATCTTTGCCTCGTCGATAAACTTCATAAAAACCCATTTCTGCGGTCGATTCTCTATTGCGCCGTCATCCTCGCAAAAGCGGGGATCTCAGGCCCAGAGCTCCTCCGCCCTAGATTCCCGCCTGCGCGGGAATGACAATGAAATAAAAAAGGGAGCGTTTGACGCTCCCTTTTTCGTATTTTGCCTACGAATCAGTTACGCGGCAGCAACCACGGAAACAACGTTTTTGTCGCCCGCTTTTTTGCTGAATTTCACTTGGCCATCAATCACCGCGAAGATGGTGTAGTCACTGCCAAGACCAACGCCGGTGCCCGGGTGGTAGGTGGTGCCGCGTTGACGGATGATGATGTTGCCAGCAACCACGTGCTCGCCACCGAATTTTTTAACGCCCAGGCGCTGACCGGCTGAATCGCGACCGTTGCGTGAACTACCACCTGCTTTTTTATGTGCCATGTTTACTCTCCTTCACTCTATTCTGTCATTCCTGCAAAAGCGGGAACCTACTTAGCTCTTTACTCCAGATCCCGGTGTTGCTTCGCAAACCGGGATGACGGTTTCGTAAGGCGCAAAGCGCCTAACTCAAAACCGTCACTTCGCTGCTTTTTTAGCAGCGGGTTTTTTAGCAGCGGTGCTTGCGGCTTTTTTAGCAGCAGGCTTTGCAGCAGCTTCTGCTTTCGGTGCAGCGGCTTTTTTAGCTTTCACAACCGGTGCAGCGGCTTTCTCGGCGAGCGATTTTGGCTCGGCCGTGGCGAGTGCTTTGCCGTTCAGCGATACGCTGGTAATGTGCAGCGTGGTGATGGGCTGACGGTGGCCGTTTTTACGGCGGTAGTTGTGACGACGTTTTTTCTTGAAGATAAGCACTTTGTCGCCTTTGCCCTGAGCAACCACTTGCGCTTCAACCACAGCGCCAGCAACGGTTGGGGTGCCGATGAGCGAGCGCTCCCCCGAAACGGCGAGAACATTTTCGATTTTCACGGTGCTGCCTACTTCAACGTCGAGCTTTTCAACTTCGATGACGTTGCCAGCCGTGACGCGGTATTGTTTGCCACCGGTGATGATAACTGCGTACATAGTTGCTCTCCTGAGCCTTTATTCGTTTAGCTTTTTGTACCCTTTTCAAAGGAGGCGGGACTATACTCGGCAAATGCGCCATGTCAACCGTAAACATCTAGCTATCTAACACGCCGTTTTTCTTGCTTAATCGAACGAATTGCGGTCATGATAAACCATGCGCAAGAACTCTGTCCCCTTTCATACGCTGCTCAAATCGGTGGTGCTGGTGACCAGCCCCGCGTTGCTGGTCATGGCGGTTTACCTGATGCTGGGGCTGTTGACCCTCAACCAAATGCTCTATGCCGATTTGGTTATTTTGGTGGGGTCTGGACTTCTTATTTATCCTTTTATTTCAAATCTTTCATCGCTTACGAACTATGTGAACGAAATTGCCCTCGATAAACGGGTGCAGGCGCCTGAACTTAGTTTTATTGGCTCGACCATTGAACTTTCCGAATCGCTGAAAAAGCTGCAAGCCAGCTGGGAAGTGAAAAAGCGGCAAATGGAAACCATTATCACCGAGCGCGAAATTCTGGTCGATACGCTGCCCGATATTCTGCTGATGATTAACGATGAGAAGAAGGTGGTGCGCACCAACCGCGCCGCCCGCGCCATTTTTGGCCAGAACCTGGCCGGAAAATTTCTTAAAGACGTGATTAGTAGCCCGTCGCTGCTGGATGCGATTGGTCTGGTGATTCAGGATTTGAAGGGCCGCGAAATTGAGTTTCGCATTGAAGACCCCATGGTGCGCGATTTTCTGGCGATTATTGAGCGCTTTCCCGTGCCCACGGCCGGTGGCATTTCCACGGTGATTACCATGAATGACATTACCGAGCTGAAATCGGTCGAGCAAATGCGGGCTGATTTCGTGGCCAATGCCAGCCACGAACTGCGCACACCGCTGGCCAGCATTAAGGGCTTTGTGGAAACGCTGCTGGGGCCCGCGAAGGATGACGAGCCAGCCCGCATTGAGTTTTTAAAGATTATGCTGGAACAGGCCGACCGCATGCAGCAGCTGATTGGTGATTTGCTGTCGCTTTCTAAAATCGAAATGAATGTGCATTCGGTGCCCACCTCGGCCATGGATTTGGCAGCGGTGGTGCGTAAGGAAAGCGAAAGCTTCAAACGCATGGCAAGCGAAAAGAATGTGCGGCTGGTGGTGAATATTCACGATAATTTGCCGCAAGTGAAAGGCGAAGCAAATGAGATTGCTCAGGTGATTCATAATCTTATCAGTAACGCCATTAAATATGGCTTTGCCGATTCGGACGTGACGATTGCGGTAAAAATCACCACCGAACTGCCGCAGGATATTAATATGCGCAACTTAACCCGCGTGGTGATGCTCAGCGTGAAAGATCAGGGTGAGGGCATTGCCAAGCAGCATTTACCAAGGCTGATGCAGCGTTTTTATCGCGTCGATTCGGCCCGCACCCGCCAGATTGGCGGCACGGGGCTGGGCCTCGCCATTGTGAAGGGCATCATTCAGCGCCATCGCGGTGCCATTACGGTGGATTCGGTGGTGGGTGAGGGCACAACGTTTACGGTGTATTTGCCGATTTTCGAATCATAGTTTTGCGGCAAAGCCGCAGGGGGCGTCCCGCCCCCGCTACCGCTCCCCCTCGTTCGCTACGCTCCGGCTCGCCGCGGCCATCGCGGCTACGCACCAATTCTACAAGTTATGCGCTTATTGCATGGGCCACTTGCTCTCTGCGCATAGCAATCCAAAAGCTTTTACAAGCGGTGGGCGCTCGGCTATCAACCCCTTCATGCAGATTTTATCGGCACATACATGGCAGCAATGGATGCGTCGCCCCGGCGAAAGCGCGGTGATGGCGCTGATGTGGATGGCCGCGGGCATTGCGGTGCTGATTACCGTGGCCATTGTGTTTTCGGTGCTGCGCGAATCGGTGCATTTTTTCCAGCTTGTCAATTTCTGGGACTTTTTATTCGGCACCCATTGGAGCCCGCAAACCGCCATGCGGGCCGACCAGGCCGGTGCCTCGGGTAGCTTTGGTGCCCTGCCGCTGCTGGCGGGCACGCTGATGATTACGGCCATTGCATTGCTGGTGGCGGTGCCCGCTGGTTTGTTTGCCGCCATTTATTTATCGGAATATGCCAGCCCCAAACTGCGTGGCTGGGCCAAGCCAGTGTTAGAGCTTCTGGCGGGTATTCCCACCGTTGTTTATGGTTATTTCGCGGTGATGAGCGTGGCGCCGTTCATGCATCAGCTGGGGGCGAAGCTGGGGCTTTCCATCGCCTCCGAAAGTGCGCTGGTGGCCGGGCTGGTGATGGGGGTGATGATTATTCCGTTCGTGTCATCACTCAGTGACGACATGATTACCGCCGTGCCGCGCGGGCTGCGTGATGCGTCGCTGGGCATGGGTGCTACTCGCAGCGAAACCATGCGCCGCGTGGTGCTGCCCTCGGCCTTGCCCGGCATTGCGGGCGCGGTTCTGCTGGCCATTAGCCGCGCCGTTGGCGAAACCATGATTGTGGTGATGGCGGCGGGGTTAAGCGCCAACCTGACGGCCAACCCGCTGGAGGCGGTGACCACCGTGACGGTGCAAATGGTGACGCTGCTGACGGGCGACCAGGAATTTAACAGCCCCAAAACCTTGGCGGCGTTTGCGCTGGGCCTGACGCTGTTTTGCTTCACGCTGCTGCTGAATATTGTTGCGCAGGCCATCGTCAAAAAATATCGGGAGCAATATGAGTAGTTATATCCATTCGGATGGGGGCCGTGCCCCCAAACCCCCGACGCTTCGCGGCTCGCGCAATAAAGCGCTACGCAATGACGGCGGAGAGCAGGCATGACTAAAACCGATATCATTGCCGCTGGGTTAAAGCGACGCCACGCGGCGGAGCGCCGCTTTCGGGCTTATGGAATTGCAGCGTTGCTTTTTGCGGCGGCCATGTTGCTCACCTTGCTGGTGACGATTATTCGCCCCGGCATTTCCGGATTTTTTCATCACGAAGTGCGGGTGGAGATTGATACAGCCCCCATTCGTACCCAGCTTTTGGAAGACCCCACAAACGTCGATTATTATGCGCTGACGCATGAAGCCCTGCGCGCCAGCGTGCCGGGCAACTGGAACAGCCAGGCGGTACGTCACCAGTTTTATATTCTGGCCGGAACCTTTGCCGCGTTTGATATGCAGCATGCGCTGGCCAAGCATCAAAGTGAGTGGGGTGGTAAAATCACTGTCTGGCTGCCGCTGGCTGATAAAGCCGATATGCTGCTGAAGGGGAAAATTGACCGCCACTTACCGCTGGCCGAACGCGCGCTGAACGATCAGCAGATTGCGTGGATTGATGCGTGGGGGGCGGATGGGCGTATTCGCAAAAGCGTCCATTGGGGCTTTTTTACGAACGGTGATAGTCGCGCGCCGGAAGCCGCCGGTTTTGGTGGCAGTATTGTTGGATCACTTATTACGCTGGCGGTTTGCTTGGGGCTGGCGCTGCCCATTGCGGTGATGGCCGCCATTACGCTGGAAGAATTTGCGGCAAAAAACCGTGTGGCCGAATGGCTGGAAATTATTATCAACAACCTCGCCGCGGTGCCGTCGATTATTTATGGCCTGCTGGGGCTTTCCATCTTTTTGCAGCTGTTTGCGTTGCCGCGTTCCAGCGCGCTGGTGGGCGGTCTTACGCTGGCGCTGCTTATTCTGCCGGTGATGATTATTTCATCGCGTGCCGCCATTCGTGCCGTGCCACCCAGCATGCGTCAGGCGGCCACGGCCCTGGGCGCCACGCCGTTGCAGGTGGTGCGTCACCATGTGTTGCCCTATGCGCTGCCGGGCATTATGACCGGCACTATTCTCAGTATTTGCCGCGCCCTTGGCGAAACCGCCCCACTGCTGATGATTGGCATGGTGGCCTTTGTGGCCGACATGCCCCGCGGCGCGCTTGACCCGGCGAGCAGCATGCCCGTGGCGATTTACTTATGGGCATCGAGCCCCGAGCTTGGTTTTATTGAGAAAACCTCGTCAGCCATTTTGGTGCTGCTGGTGATTTTGTTGATTCTTAATATGGCAGCCATTCGCTTACGCAGTGTCAGCCAGAAAGTGTGGAGCTGATGAGTAACAAACACATGATTGAAGCACGCGACGTGAATGTTTTTTATGGCGAAAAACAGGCGCTGCATGGCGTGTCGCTGAATGTGAATGCCAAAAGCGTGACGTCGTTTATTGGCCCGTCGGGCTGTGGCAAATCAACCTTTCTGCGCTGCATGAACCGCATGAATGATTTGGTGCCCAGCTGCCGCGTGGAAGGTTCCATCACGCTGGATGGGCAAGATATTTATGCCCCGTCGCTGGATGTGGTGTTGCTGCGGGCGCGGGTTGGCATGGTGTTTCAAAAGCCCAATCCATTCCCCAAATCGATTTATGAGAATGTGGCCTATGGCCCCCGCATTCACGGCCTTGCCAAAACAAAAACTGAGTTGGATGAAATCGTGGAGCGCAGCCTGCGTCAGGCCGCCTTGTGGGATGAGGTGAAAGATCGCCTCGATGCTTCGGGCACCAGCCTTTCAGGCGGTCAGCAGCAGCGGCTGTGCATTGCCCGCACCATTGCGGTGTCGCCGGAAGTGATTTTGATGGATGAGCCATGCTCGGCGCTGGACCCCATCGCTACCGGCAAGGTGGAAGAGCTGATTGCCGAGCTGCAAAAACAATTTACCATTATTGTGGTCACCCACTCGATGGCGCAGGCGCGCCGCATATCTTCCGTGACAGCGTTCTTCCATTTGGGTAAACTGCTGGAAGTGGGCGCCACCGAACAAATGTTCGAAGCCCCCGTTGTGCAGCAAACCAAAGATTACATCACCGGACGTTACGGATGACCGACCCGACAAGCGACATCGACCCCTACGGTGAACGCCGCTTGGTGCGCCGCCTGATGCGCTATTGGCACGAGCAAAGCGGCTTGCACCCCATGCCTGAAGAAAATGATATCGACCCCGACATGCTGGGCGATGATTGGGCCCATTGCTTTTTGCTGCAAGCGCGCGATGTGGCCAACACGCAGGATTATAACTTCACCTATCTGGGGGAGAACATTGTGCGCGCCTATAGCGACGCCGCTATTGATGGCACCAACGAACAATTGATTGGGCCGAATGCAAACCGGCTTTCCACCCATTTTCACCGTGTGCTTGATTCGCGTGCTCCGCTGATTGATGAGGGTGAATTCACTACCCTGAAAGGCCGCCGCGTGATGTATCGCCAATGCCTCATGCCGCTGGGCACTGATGGAGGCGTCGTCGCCATCTTCGGCGGCATGAACTACAAAATATGGTAGTTGTTACTTGCTCCGCGAGATCGCCTGCTGGCGATCGCTGCGCGAGCTTCGCTAGCTGTTGGCACGCTCGCCCAGCTCGCTTCCTACCCTTCCGCTGTTAGTAGCATGGCGCGTAGCGCTTTACGGCGCGAGCCGGAGCGTGAGCGAACGAGGGGGGCTGGGGGCGAGACGCCCCCACGCGAGCTATGCTCGCAATTCTTCTTTGTATTCGTGCACGTGCTTCACGTAATTCTCGGCCGAGATGGGAATGAAAGCCGCTTCTTCCGCGGTTAAGTCGCGCATGTATTTGGCGGGGTTGCCGCCCCACATTTGCCCGGTGGGAATACGTTTTTTGGGGGTGACCACCGCGCCAGCCGCCACAAATGCGCCGGTTTCTACCACGGCAAAATCAATAATCGTCGCGCCCATGCCCACAAAACAATCATCTTCCAATGTGCAGGCATGCAGCAGCACCTGATGGCCGATGGTGACGCCGGAGCCGATGCTGGTGGGCCCCGTTTTGCGTGTGACGTGGATGATGGTGCCATCTTGAATGTTGGTGCGCGCGCCAATACGAATGGAGTTCACATCGCCGCGAATGACGCAGCCGAACCACACGCCGGTTTCCGGCCCAATATGCACATCGCCAATCACCACCGCACCGGGCGCAATAAACGCGCTTTCATGGATGGTGGGGAAGATGCCTTTGTAAGGCA
>CANEUT010000025.1 GCA_947441895.1 Rickettsiales bacterium
AAATGGATCTGGCCAATTTGCCTGCCCTCATGTTCTTCAACGCTGGTAATGGCCGCGCGAACGTGGTGTATCGTCGGGTTGATGGTAACATTTCGTGGGTTGATCCCGAAGGCGTCGCTGCGTAAAAGCAAAGCGCTTGTCATTCCCGGGCTAGCGAAGTCCAAATGCATGCATTTGGTAACGCAGCTTCATCGGGAATCTTGCTTTTCGTTTCTGTGGCTATGGATTGGCGAAGGCGCCTCTCTCCGCTACGCTACGGGTCCCGCTTTCGCGGGAATGACAAAATAAAAGGCGTAACTATGGATCCTCTTCACGCCACCGCCATCAGCTTTTCGGGTATGGGCTGCCTCATTTTGGGTGATTCGGGCACGGGCAAGTCGCGCTTAGCGGCCGATGCGTTAATGCTTGGTGCAAAGCTCATCGCCGATGATCGGGTGCGGCTGATGTCGAATAATGGGTTTGTGGTGGCCGCATCGGTGCCCGAATTGTCTGGAGTGCTTGAAATGCGGGGTTTTGGCCTCATTCGATTGCATGAAAATCAGCTTGTTTCACCCCATAACCTGCATTTGGTGGTCGCGCTTGATGCGCAAAGCGATACGCGTTTGCCAGAGCTGGAAACACAATCATTTTTTGGCATTGAATTACCATTTTTGCGCCTACCGCCGGTGCCTCGCAGCTCGGCTTCGGCCCTGCTGCTTTACCTGCAAGCCATGCAATCGGGTCGCATTTTACCAACCGATTGGATTCCAAAACGCACCGACAGGGAATAAGCCGCATGAATTCGTTGCAATTTACCCTGTTCTGGCCTAGTTCACGCCTATGATTGGAATTATTATTATTACACATGGCGCGCTTGGTAACGAGTTAGTCGCCGTTGCCGAACATGTGGTGGGCCACCAGCAAGACGTGCTGGCCATTGCTATTGGCCCGGAAGACAATATCGAACAGCGCCGCGCCGAAATCATTGCACGCGTGGCCGAGGTCGATAAAGGCGATGGCGTGGCCATCCTCACCGACATGTTTGGTGGCACACCCTCAAACCTCGCTATTTCGGTTATGGTGCCGGGCAAGGTGGAAGTGATTGCCGGTGCCAATGTGCCCATGCTCATCAAGCTTATTTCTGTGCGCTCCTCCATGCCCATTATGCATGCGGTGATGACGGCGCAAGAAGCCGGCCGCAAATATATCAACGTGGCAAGCAATCTGCTTAAAAAGGCCAGCTAATGGTCGCCGCCCGTGCGACCATCTGCAATAAAAAAGGGCTTCATGCCCGTGCCGCGGCAAAACTTGTAAACCTTGCCGCACGATTTAATGCCGACCTCACCATTCTGCGGCTGCCACGCGTTGGTGAAGGTACTAAAACTGAAAAAGCGGGCGCCACCTCCATTCTCAGTTTGCTGATGCTGGCCGCCGAACGCGGGGTGGAAGTAGAAGTGCAGGGCGAGGGCGCCGATGCTGAAAAAGCCGTGGCCGAAATTATTGCCCTTATCGAGCGCCGTTTCGAGGAAGACGAATAGGCGGCTGCCTGTGGATAACTTTATCCCCTTCATTATTAAACAGGCGTAAAAACAAATGATGTCTGTGGCCCTTCAGCCGCTATTTTTAAAAATGTCAATGCCCTGACCAAAAATATATATTATTTCTTGACTGTGTTTTTTATTGCCTTACGAAGGCCAGTTTGCTTTTATATAGGTGTCACAAAGCATGAAAGTCTGAAGATCAGCCGACGCGGTTGTCGAGCTGGCTGGAGTCACCTCCCGACGTTGACATTAGGGTCGCTCGGGGCAGCATAAAAGGTAGGTACACGTATGTCGTTACAAGCTCATTACGCCATGGTCCAAGAAAAGCATGTCAAACTGGAAGGGATGATTGATGCGGAATCGCATCGCCCCATGCCTGATCTTAGCATGCTGCAAACGTTAAAAAAACAGAAGCTCCTTTTAAAAGAAGAGCTTGAAAGAATACGCTCACTTGAAAAACAGCGCCAAAACGCTGCCTGACAGTGAGTGTCGGGTTCGCGCTTCGCCAAACTCTGCGGGGTCACTGGTGGGGGCGAACCCAACCAAATCCTCGGGCCCGAGAGGGAGCTTGAGGTTCAGGCTCCGGCGCTAAAACCGCCGGAACCATCATCGGGGGGCTTATTAGTTCCCCGTTAACAGGAAGCCCCGGAACCATTGGTTCACGGGGCTTCTTTTTTGCCGTTGGCATAAATTCAGTTGGTTTTGTGACCTAAGTTTATTAGGTTCAGCGCATTCAATTCACCCAAGGAGATTTTATGAATCGCGTGCTGATGGTTGCTTTGTGCGTAGTGGCTCTTGCCGGATGTAAAGAACGCCCGGGGCAAAACACCTATCGTGCTGGCGAGGTGGGCAGCAGCCGCGCGGTTGAATTTGGCACCGTGCTCAATGTGCGTCAGGTGAATGTGACTGGCGAAAACAGCGGCACTGGAACCTTGCTGGGTGGTGGCCTGGGTGCGGCGGGCGGCAGCTATGTCGGCAAAGGTGATGGCAATGCCTGGGCCACGGCGGGTGCCGCCATTGTGGGTGCAGTAGCCGGTCACTATGCCGAACAAGAGATGAATGACCGCCAAGGGCTGGAATATGTGGTGAACCTGCAAAGCGGGGAAACCAAAACCATTGTGCAGGAAATTATTGCGGGTGATGTGGTGTTTAAAGCGGGCGATAAGGTGATGCTGCAATATTGTGACGCCGGTGAAGATTCGCGCAAATGCGCCGATGGCAAACAATATCAGCGCCTGCTGCCCGTGCAAAAGCTTCCCCCCTATGCCAAAAAGAAAAAGAAATACGTCAACCACGACGTGGATGCCGCGGAAGTGAACTAGCCTTCAAAAGCCAGTATCAATTAAAAAAAGCCCCGGAGCGTTTGCTGCGGGGCTTTTTTGTAATCGACGTGCGTAGCGCTTTACGGCGCGAGCCGGAGCGATATCGAACGAGGGGGAGCGAAGCGGGGGATTTTTATCCCCCATGCGGCCTATGGGCCGCCTTCGAAAAACTACGCCGCTTCTTCCTCGTCCAGCTCAATATCAAGCCCAAGGGCGCGCTTATAAAGATCCAGCATATATTCGGCTTCGGTGCGCTCATTGGCTTTCATTTTGCGCAGTTTCAGCACCTGGCGCATGGCTTTCACGTCGAACCCGTTGCTTTTTGCTTCGGCGAACACATCGCGAATGTCGCTGGCGATGCCCGCCTTGTCTTCATCCAGCCGCTCAATGCGCTCAATATAGCTTTTTAGTTTGGGAACTTCCACGCCGCCGACGGTAACTGATTGCTTCGCCATGATTTTATCCTTTTTGTGAGATTGTGCCTTAAAACTACATGCATCCCGCCCTTGGGGCAATTACGGGCTTGCCATTATCCACAATGCTGGGCTAGAATGCTTCTCCTTATTAATTGCCAAACTCCGGAAGGGGGTATGACTCGTGGTTGAAGTTGTTGTTCGTGATAACAACGTGGATCAAGCTTTACGCGTGCTGAAAAAGAAAATGCAGCGTGAAGGGATTTACCGCGAAATGAAAATGCGCAAGCATTACGAAAAACCGTCCGAAAAACGTGTGCGCGAGGCTGGTGAAGCCGTTCGCCGCGCCCGTAAATTGGCCCGTAAGAAATCGGATTTCGAATAGGAGTTGGTTTGTCATCCTGAGCGTCAGCGAAGGATCTGGATTCTTCGGCTTTGCCTCAGAATGACAAAGAAAAATGAAAAACCCCGCCTTCAGCAATGATGGCGGGGTTTTTTTATTGGCTCATTGACTCAGGAACTACAGCGCTTTCAACGCCTTCACCAATTCTTCGGTCGCTTTTTTGGCATCACCGAACAGCATCATGGTATTTTCCTGATAGAACAGCTCATTTTGAATACCAGCATAACCAGCCGCCATGCTGCGTTTGTTGAAAATCACGTTGCGTGCATCGCCCACGTTCAAAATCGGCATGCCGTAAATGGGGCTTTTGGGGTCATTCTTCGCGGCGGGGTTGGTCACATCATTCGCGCCAATCACATACACCACATCGGTGGTGGCAAAATCATTGTTGATTTCATCCAGCTCCACCACGTTGTCATAAGGTACGTTGGCCTCGGCCAGCAGTACGTTCATGTGGCCGGGCATGCGGCCCGCCACTGGGTGAATGGCATAGCGCACATGCACCTTGCGTTTCTCAAGCTCTTCCGCCAGTTCGCGCACGGCATGCTGGGCTTGCGCCACCGCCATGCCATAACCGGGCACAATAATCACCGAGTCGGCGTTCGACATCATGAAAGCAGCATCTTCCGCCGCGCCAGATTTAACAGGACGATCATCAACACCGCCAGCCGCTGCACCTTCAGCAGGTGCGCTGCCAAAGCCGCCGAGGATAACGTTAAAAATAGAACGGTTCATGGCTTTGCACATAATGTAGCTGAGGATGGCACCGCTGGAACCAATCAGCGCACCAGCAATAATCAGCAGCGGGTTGCCCAGCGTGAAGCCAATGCCTACCGCGGCCCAGCCGGAATAGGAATTGAGCATGGAAACCACCACCGGCATATCGGCGCCGCCAATGGGAATGATGATGAGCACACCCAGCAGCGCCGCCAAAAGCACCATGGTGACGAAGAGAATTTTTGCTTCGGTCGCACAGAAAAGCAGCAACAAGAAAAGCAGCCCAAAACCAATGGCGGCGTTGATGAGATGCTGGTGCTTGAAACGCACCGGCGCACCGGAAACCAAGCCCTGCAGCTTAGCGAATGCCACAATGGACCCCGTGAAAGTAATGGCGCCAATAATCACGCCGAGGCTCATTTCAACAAGGCTACCGAAGTGAATTTCGCCAATAGTGCCAATGCCATAAGCCTCCGGCGACCAGAGGGCAGCCATGGCAACCAGCACCGCGGCCAAACCCACCAACGAGTGGAAAGCCGCCACCAGCTGCGGCATGGCCGTCATGGCAATGCCACGCGCAATGACGGTGCCGATGGTGCCGCCCACCGCAATGCCAGCTAAAATATACCAATAGGACTGTACCTGCGGCAGGGTGAAGGTGGTGAGAATGGCGATGGCCATACCCGCCATGCCATATTGGTTGCCGCGACGCGCGGTGGAAGGTGACGACAGGCCACGCAGCGCCATAATGAAGCACACGGCGGCAGCGAGATAAGCGATATAGGTTAGTGACGACATAAATAAATCCTCTTTTATTTGTCATCCCGGGCTTGACCCGGGATCTCCTTGCAGTGGATTCCCGCTTTCGCGGGAATGACAATGATCTTTGGTTATTTCCGTTCCTTCTTTTTGAACATATCGAGCATGCGCTGAGTAACCACGAACCCGCCGAAAATATTGATGCTGGCGATGGTAACGGCAATGAAGCCAAGGATGTGTGAGAAGCCAAAACCTTCCGGCCCAAGGGCAATCACCGCGCCCACAATAATAATGCCGGAAATAGCGTTGGTCACGCTCATCAGCGGGGTGTGTAGCGCCGGCGTTACGCGCCATACCACATAATAGCCCACAAAACAGGCCAGCACGAATACGGTGATGCCAAACACAAACGGGTCAACCATGCCGCCATGGGCAATTTGCGCCTGCAGTGCTTGCGATTGGTTTTGCAGCGCAGCGGCTTGCTCGGCCAGCTCGCCCGCTTGTTTACTAATGGTGGTTAAATCGGCCATAATTTTTCTCCTGTTTTTTTGTCATTCCCGCGAAGGCGGGAATCCAGACTAAGCTGCGTTACTAGATTCCCGATGAAGCTTCGTTAGCAAATGCGCTGCATTTGGACTTCGCTAGCTCGGGAATGACAATTTTAATATTCATCGTGTTAACATCGGGTGAACAACGTTCCCGCCTTTGGTGATGAGAGTGCCGCGAATCAGTTCGTCATCCGAAAGCACATTCAGTTTTTTGGTGGCCTTGTCGATCATCAACGTGACGACGAAGTTATAAAGGTTGCGCGCATAAAGCGGGCTGGCATCGGTTGCGGCGCGGCTTGGCAAATTGGTATAGCCAATAATGGTGACGCCGTTTTGGGTGTAAATCACATCGTCTTTTTTGGTCAGCTTACAGTTGCCACCGGCAATGGCGGCCAAATCCACAATCACGCTGCCGGGCTTCATGCTGGCCACCATGGCTTCCGTCAGCAGCTCAGGCGCGGGCTTACCGGGAATGAGCGCGGTGGTGATAATAATATCTTGTGCAGGCACCACCGCGGCGAGTGCTTCGCTTTGACGGCGTTTGTAATCTTCATCCATTTCTTTGGCATAACCACCCGATGTTTCAGCGTTGGCATCGGCTTTCACTTCCACAAACTTTGCGCCGAGCGATTCCACCTGTTCTTTCACGGCTGGGCGCACATCAAACGCGCTCACCACCGAACCCAAACGTTTGGCGGTGGCAATGGCCTGAAGGCCTGCCACACCGGCACCCAGAATGAGGGTTTTTGCTGGTGGAATGGTGCCAGCCGCCGTCATCATCATGGGAATGGTTTTGGAAGTGGCTGAAACCGCCTCAATCACCGCGCGATAGCCAGCGAGATTGCTTTGCGAGCTCAGCACATCCATGCTTTGCGCGCGCGAAATGCGGGGCAGCATTTCCATGGCATAGGCATGCAGCGAACGATTGTTGATGGCGGTAAAATCGCTTAAGGGATCCAGCGGGTTCATCATGCCAATTAAAATCGAACCTTCGGGAATAAGTTTCACCGTTGCATCATCGGGCATATCGACGCACAGCACAATATCAGCATTGGCGAAAGCTTCAGCAGCCGAATGGGCCACCGTTGCGCCCGCCTCAGCAAAAGCCGCATCGCTGATGCCAGAAGCAATGCCCGCACCGCTTTCAACGGCAACGCTGGCGCCCGCGGCAATAAATTTACGAACCGAATCAGGAGTCAGCGCAACGCGTGATTCCAGCGGGGATGATTCTTTGGCAGCGGCTATTTTCATGGGTTTTTCTCTTTAATCGTTTCGCATTCGCGATAATGATGAAGTGGTAGTGGTAGCGCAGGTTTGACCCAGTGGCAACAGTAGTGTAGTGAAACTTTTTAACAATCGAACCCAACTGGGGATTAGTTCATGGCCACCGCAAAAAAACCTAAAAAAACAGCCGTTAAACCGCTGGTCGGCATCATCATGGGCAGCCAGAGCGACTGGGCCACCATGAAAGTCGCCGCCGACATGCTCGACACGCTGGGCGTGGCCTATGAAGCCAAAATCGTTTCCGCTCACCGCACCCCCAAGCGGCTTTATGAATATGCCACGGGCGCCGAGAAGTCGGGCCTTAAAATCATCATCGCCGGAGCAGGGGGCGCCGCCCATTTACCGGGCATGTGCGCCTCGCTCACCTCGCTGCCAGTGCTGGGTGTGCCGGTAAAATCAAAAGCGCTCGATGGTATGGATGCGCTGCTTTCCATTGCCCAAATGCCCAAAGGTGTGCCCGTGGGCACACTGGCCATTGGCGAGGCCGGGGCTGGCAATGCCGGTCTGCTCGCCGCCATGATTCTGGCACTGGGGGATGCAAAACTCGCCGCCCGCGTCACTAAATGGCGTCAGGCCCAAACCAAAAGCGTGGCGCTGGAGCCAGTGTTATGAGAAATATATTTTTCTTATTGCCAGTTTTATTAATGCCTATAACTCTATGGGCTAAAGATTCTCACATTGAATCGCATGGTTATGATCTAGATCTCGCTTACGAATTTTTCATGCAGTATATGCCTAAGCAGGATATCCTCATATCATTTGAGCCTTCACAGCTGCCAGTAGATGTAAGAACGAAGGCCGACTTTGTCAAAAAATTTAAAGTTCGAGCTGATGTTGCTCAAAGTGATAAAATTCGATTCGCAGATGCATGCGATGAAATGATATCGTATTTTCACGATGGAAAGTTGACTAAAATGACATTCAATCCCAATGGATGGGTGTGCGACTAATGACCATTACCCCTCCAGGCTCCACCATTGGCATTGTCGGCGGCGGACAGCTGGGTCGCATGCTGGCGCGTGCCGCCAGTCGCATGGGCTATAAAACCCACATCTACACCGATGAGAAAGATTCGCCCGCCAGTCACGTGGCCACCAAAACCACCGTGGGCGCCTATCAAGACGCGGCGGCGCTACGCGCCTTCGGCCAGAGTGTGGATGTGGTGACGTTCGAATTCGAAAATATTCCCGCCGAAACGCTGGAGATGCTCGATTACCTCGTCGCCGTGCGCCCCAAACCATCGGTGCTCTTCACCACGCGCCACCGCCTACGGGAAAAAGAATTCATCCGCGCTCAGGGCGTTAAAACTGCGCCATTCGCGCCCGTACGCAATGCTGAAGAATTGGCTGCTGCCATTAAAACCATAGGTGTGCCCAGCGTGCTGAAAACCTGTGAGCTTGGCTATGATGGCAAAGGTCAGGTGGTCATTAAAAACGCCGCCGATGCTGAAAAAGCATGGGCCACGCTTGGCAAAATGGAATGCGTGCTGGAAGGATTTATTGAGTTTTCAGCCGAAGCATCCATCATTGTCGCCCGTTCTACCAATGGCGAAGCGCGCTGCTATCCGCTGGTGGAAAACATTCACCGCGATCATATTCTGCATAAAACCATTGCCCCGGCATCGTTTATTGATGCGCATCAGGCGGAAGCGACCCGCATCGCCAAAACGCTCGCCGAAGCGCTGAATGTGGTGGGGCTGCTGGCGGTGGAATTATTCGTGACAAACGATGGTTTGCTGGTGAATGAGCTGGCGCCGCGCCCGCACAATTCCGGTCACTGGACCATGGAGGGCGCACCCACCAGCCAGTTTGAACAGCATATTCGCGCCATTTGTGGTTGGGCACTGGGCGACACCACCGCTCACCGCCCGTGCGAGATGATTAATTTGCTGGGTGATGATTGGAACCAGTGGCAGGAATATGCCAAACAGCCCGAAGCGCATGTTCACTTATATGGCAAAACCGAAAGTCGCCCGGGCCGCAAAATGGGGCATGTGACAATTATTAAACGTTAGCGCAGTACCGCACCAATTTTGCGGGCGCTGGTGATAATTTCAGTGCTGATTTTTTCAATTTCACCATCGGTCAGCGTGCGATCATCGGCCTGAATTTTCACGGTGAGGGCGATGGATTTTTTGGTGTCTTCGACACCTTTTCCTTTGTACACGTCGAAAATGGTTACTTCGCGCAGCAATTGCTTTTCAGCGGCGTTCACGGCTTTCACCAGTTCGGCAGCGGCCACGCTGTCATCCACCACAAAAGCAAAATCACGTGTCACGGCTTGATAGTCCGAAGCGGTGAGGGCTTTGCGTTTGGCGTTTTTCACCGGTGGCAGTTTCGAAACGAATACAGCAAAGGCGAAGACTGGCGTTTCCACACCGAATTGCTTCAGCAATGCTGGGTGCAATTCACCAAACACCGCCAGAATATTCTTTGGCCCCTGAGCAATCACACCGCTGCGGCCGGGGTGGAACCATGGCGCATCTTTCGTTGGCGTCACCATGCATTTGCTGCTGTCGATGCCCGCCGCATCGAGCACGGCCATGGCATCGGCCTTCACGTCGAACACATCGACCAGTTTGGTATGTTGCCAGTGCAGCCCATCCATATTGCCAGCACGCACACCGCTCAGCACCATGTCTTGTCCCGTTGGTGTAACATCATGAAACACGGCGCCCAGTTCAAACAGCGCCACATCGGCAATGCCGCGGGCGATGTTGTTTTTTACGGCGTCAATCAAATGCGGTAGTATATTCGGACGCATGACCGATAATTCGGCGCTGATGGGGTTCAGTAATTTCAGCGCATCGCTTTGACCACCAAAAGCGGCAGCTTGCTCTTCCGAGCAAAAACCCCAGCTATAGGTTTCGTGAAGTCCACGGGCAGCGGCAACGCGTCGCAAATGCGCGGCGCGCGCTTGTTCAGCGCTGAGCGCTGAAGTGGAAACGCCGGTACGTTTTGGCAGCGATACCGCCGGAATGGAATCATACCCCACCATGCGCAGAACTTCTTCTGCCAAATCGGCAGGCTGGCTAACATCATGACGCCATGTGGGTGGCACCGCCACGTTGCCTTTCAGCGTGAAGCCGAGGGCTCTCAGAATTTCTTGCTGACGTGATGCATCGATATGCGTGCCGCCCAGTGCGTTCACTTCGTTCGCATCAAACGTAATTTCAGGCATGGTGCGTGAAGCATTGCCAACAACCACGTGCTGCGTTGGGGTGCCGCCGCATAGTTCAATAATTAAATCCGTCGCGCGGGCATCGGCAATTTCCAGAAACCCCGTGTCAACGCCACGTTCAAAGCGCATCCGCGCATCGGAATGAATGGTAAGGGCGCGGCCCGTCTGCGCAATACGAATCGGGTCGAAAAGCGCCACTTCCAACAAAATATCCGTCGTGGTGTCGCTGACGCCCGTATGTTCGCCGCCCATCACGCCGCCAATACCAACGGCACCACTATCATCAGCAATCACGCAGTCGCGCGCGTTGAGCGCATAGGTTTTTCCGTCGAGCGCCAAAAACTCTTCACCATTCGTCGCGCGACGCACGGTGATGTTGCCGTTCAGTTTCGCCAAATCATACACATGCAGCGGACGCGCAAAAAGCAGCGAGAAATAATTGGTGATATCCACCAGTGCCGAAATGGGGCGCATGCCTGCCGCCGTCAGCGCGCGTTGCAGCCATTCTGGCGATGCGCCATTTTTTACACCCTTAATCACGCGGCCAACAAAGGCAGGGCAACCTTCGGCATCGGCAATGGTGATATTGATGGGGCAAGCGCCGCTTTCAGCAAAACCGGGAACGCAGAGTGGCTTCAGCGTGCCAAGGCCCGCGGCAGCCAAATCACGTGCCACGCCATAAACGCCCATGCAATCACCACGGTTGGCGGTGATGTTGAGATCGAACACCGGATCGCCCAGCCCCAGCACATCCACAATCGAATCGCCAATGTTTGCATCCAGCGGCAGTTCAATAATGCCCGCATGGTCATCACCCAAACCAAGCTCGCGCGATGAGCACATCATGCCTTGGCTTTCCACGCCACGCACGGCGGCTTTTTTAATTTCCATGCTATTGGTGGGGATAATGGTGCCAATATTGGCCAGCGCCACCTTAATGCCCGCACGCGCATTCGGCGCGCCACAGACAATCTGGAGCGTGCCGCTCAGGCTTTTTACTTTGCAGACTTGTAGCTTGTCTGCCTGCGGATGCTTCTCAGCTTCCAGAATCTCGGCAACCACAAATGGCATCAAGGCGCCAGCCTTGTCTTCCAGCGCATCCACTTCCAAACCAATGGCGGTCAGCGTGGCGCTGATGGTGTCGAGCGACGCATCGGTGATGAGGTGGCGCTTAAGAAGGGAGAGAGGAAATTTCATCGCGCATCCTCTCCACTTGTCATTCCCGCGAAGGCGGGAATCCACTTCAAGGAGATTCCCGCCTTCGCGGGAATGACAAAAAATAAAGTCATGACGCCACTCCCTTGATGAGGGATGGAATATCAAGCCCGTTAAAGCCGTAATGTTTTAGCCAGCGCACATCACCGGCGAAGAAGGTGCGCAAATCAGGAATATTATATTTCAGCATGGCGAGGCGCTCGATGCCGCAACCAAAGGCAAAGCCTTGCCATTCCGCTGGGTCGAGCCCGCAATTTTTCAGCACGTTGGGGTGAACCATGCCGCAACCGGCGATTTCCAGCCAGTCGCTGCCTTCACCAATCAGCAAGGCATCTTTGCCGCGTTTGCAGCCGATATCGACTTCGGCCGATGGTTCGGTGAAGGGGAAGAAGCTGGCGCGGAAACGCATGGGCACTTTTTCGAGGCCGAAGAACGCCGCCAGCGCATCATGCAGCAAGCCTTTCAGGTGGCCCATGTTGATGTTTTTTTCAATCACCAACCCCTCGATCTGGTGGAACATGGGGGTGTGGGTCATGTCGGAGTCACTGCGATATGTCGTGCCCGGCGCGATGATGCGGATGGGCGGCTTCTGCCCAATCATGGTGCGAATTTGCACAGGGCTGGTGTGGGTGCGCAGCACCGGATAGGGCTCGCCATTACCACGCAGATAAAACGTGTCATGCATCTGACGTGCAGGGTGCGATTCAGGAATGTTGAGCGCGGTGAAGTTATGGAAGTCGTCTTCAATTTCCGGTCCTTCAGCGACGCTGAAACCAAAATCGGCAAAAATGGCGGTCAGTTCTTCCACCACCTGGGTGATGGGGTGAATGGAGCCGCGGACACTAGGTGTCGCTGGTAATGTAATGTCGATGGTTTCAGAAGCGAGGCGTGCATTCATTTCCGCCAGTTCAAGCGCGGCTTTTTTAGCATCCAGCGCGGCGGTGATTTGGTCTTTGGCGGCGTTGACCTCGGCGCCTTTGGCTTTGCGCTCATCCGGCGGCAATGCGCCAAGTGTTTTCAGCTCGGCGGTCAATTCGCCGCTTTTGCCAAGGAATGCCACGCGCAAATCTTCAAGCGCTTTGGTGGAGGGCGCTGCTTCAAGCGCAGCTAGGGCGCGGGAGGTGATTTCGCTTAAGGACATAAATGAATTAAGAGAAGAAGTGAGAAGGGGGAGGTGGTAAACCACACTCCCCCGTATAAATTTACGCTTTCAGCGCAGCAGCAGCTTGCTCGGCAAGCGACTTGAACATTGCCGCATCTTTCACGGCGATATCGGCCAGAACCTTACGGTCGAGCGTTACGCCGGCTTTGATGAGGCCGTGCATCAGTTCGCTGTATACCATACCGTTTTCACGGGCGGCAGCGTTGATACGCTGGATCCACAAAGCGCGGAAGGTGCGTTTTTTGGCGCGGCGATCGCGGTACGCATATTGCAGACCTTTTTCGACGCGTTCCGTAGCAATACGGTAGCAGGTGGATGCGCGACCGCGATAGCCCTTAGCCATCTTCAGAATTTTACGGTGACGTGCGCGTTTGGTAACTGAACGTTTTACGTGTGCCATGGTGGGTGCTCCTAACCGTTGGGGAGGAAATAGTTGCGGATCACTTTAGCATCCGACTCGTTCAAAATGGTGGTGCCGCGTGCACAACGAATCATGCGTTGCGAACGCTTGCGCATTCCGTGGCGCTTACCCGACTGGCCGACTTTCACCTTGCCCGTCGCGGTCAAGCTAAAGCGCTTTTTGGCGCCGCTTTTCGTCTTCATCTTTGGCATATTTATCCCCTAAATTTCAAAATGTTACATGTGGGTGCCGTGGCAATGCCATACCGCCAGGCTCCCGATAACCCCATTGCTGGGGGATGGGCTGTATAACCATGTTGCATTGCAATTGCAAGTGCTTTGGCTATGGAAACCTTTCACACCCACCCCTCTGGAAAAGCGACATGGGTTACCTATATCATATCCAGTTTCGATTGCATGACCGCAACAAGGGCATTATAATCCCGAGTGTTGCGGTAGGTTATCGTAACGCTAACACGTAAAAACCATTTATGGAGAAGAAAATGAACGCATGGGATCGCCAAACAACTGCCGCTAATGCCGGCGTACGGGCGGTGGACGCAGGACTTCGAAGCTACATGCTGAAAGTCTATAACTACATGGCAAGCGGCGTGCTGCTTACCAGCATCATCGCTTATTTCGCGGGCACATCGCCAGCATTCCTCAACATGGTCATCCAACAAGGGGCCGATGGTCGCGTGGCCATGAGCCCACTGGGCTGGATTATTTCGCTGGCACCGCTGGCCATGGTATTCTTCATGATGTTCCGTTTGCGTAGCATGAGCACCGAAACGCTGCAAATCACCTTCTGGGGCTATGCCGCGCTCATGGGCCTCAGCCTGTTCAGCATTTTCCTTGTTTACACCGAATCAAGCATTCTGCGTGTGCTGTTCTATACGGCGGGCACCTTTGGTTTGCTAAGCATGTATGGCTACAGCACCAAGCGTGACCTCACCAGCATGGGCTCGTTCCTTATGGTTGGCGTGTGGGCGATGATTATTGTTTCGCTCATCAACGTGTTCTTGCTGAAATCCAGCGGGCTTGATTTTATGCTGTCGCTGATTGGTGTTGGCCTTGCTCTTGGCTTTACGGCCTACAACACCCAGCAAATCAAGGATAACTACTTTGCCACCGCGGGTTCGCCCGATGCGGCTAAGCGTGCATCGATCCTTGGCGCGCTGAACCTGTACATGGATTTCATTATGCTGTTTGTGAACCTGCTGCGCCTTCTGGGCGACCGCCGGTAAGCATAACCGCTTCTAAAACCAGAAAAGGGAGGCTTTATGCCTCCCTTTTTTATACACAATCCGTGTGCAGCTGCTAAGCGAAGGGCTTGCAATTCTTTCGGATTAAGCTACTTTATTTCTTACTATAAAAAATTGAGGTGCCGCAAGAAGCAGCGCCCGGTGTGTGGAGCTAGAATTACCCCCACCAACCAGGAATGTATCCGCCGCAATGGCAGGTCTATCAACATATACGAACTATAGTTCCGTCAATACTGAAGCGTTGCGTGTT
>CANEUT010000026.1 GCA_947441895.1 Rickettsiales bacterium
ATGTGCAGCAATATAACGCCACCGATGTGGCCATGGCCGCTTTTGCGGGCGCTGCCATTGGGCTTGGATTAAAATATGGATTTCTTTATTTGCGCCACAAAGATGCGCTGGGCATGGGTGATGTGAAGTTTTTATTTGTTGCCGGCATTTGGCTTGAATGTGCCGAAAATTTTGTGCCGTTTTTGTTCTTCAGCGGCGTTTTAGGCGTCGTATGCGGTTTGGTGTGGCGCGCGATTGGATTGGGTGATCGTTTTCCGTTTGGACCCGCCCTTGCGTTGTCGCTTTTTATGTGCGTCGTCAAGCCTTCCGTGGCCACCGACTTCTGGCAACTTTACGGCTTGTTGCAATGATATCGCAGGCAATTAAAATTTAATCGATTCTACGGTCACCGACAAACATCTTGTGGTGATTAGGCGATCTTGCTACTACTTGTAGACAATATGAAAAAATCCGAGGGTTTCATGGCGCTTAAGCGTTATACGGTTATGGGGGTTGTTTGTGTCACCCTGTTTACACCGCTGGCAAGCTGTACTTTTCTGAATACGTTTGTCCCCAAAAAGGGTGAATCGACCGATGTGATCGATCGTCAGCAGAACCTTACCATCAATGATTTTCGTGATCTCAATGATGCTGAAAAGCTGACAAAAGGTTCGAACGCCAAGGATATTAAAGAGGGTGAAGTAAAAATCAGCACGGCACTGGGTGCCCCACCCGTACCTGATTTGGCGCAAGTGCTTGCTGCCCCGCGTGCGCCCAAAGTGGCGAATGCCAAGCTGGTAACGCTTTCGGTGACAGAAGATGTGCCGCTGCGCGATGTGCTTTTTGAGCTTGGTCGCCTGGCTAATGTTGATATTGAATTGGGTTCCGGGCTTGATAAATCGGGCGTAAACCTGCGGGCGACCGATCGTCCATTTAACGAGGTGATTGAGCGTATCTCGACGCTGGCCAACTTGCGCTACAGTGTCACGGGTAACTCCATTCGTATCGAGCGCGATTTGCCGTATATTAAAAACTACTCGCTTGATTTTCTGAATATCGTGCGCTCAAGCAATTCGAGTTATAATGTAAGCACCAGCGTTCTTTCCGGCGGCAGTGGCGGTAGCAGTGGCGGTAGCAGTGGCGGCAGCAGTGGCGGCAGCAGCGGCAGTGGTGGTAGCAGTGGCAGTGGCGGTACGGTTGGAACCAGTGGCAGCAACAGCGCCATTACAACGCAAGCTGAAAGCGACTTGTGGGCGGCGCTTGAAGCATCGGTCACTGAAATTTTGAGTTATAACGCCGCTGGCACCGAAGATAGTACTGCCGCACCGGCCGCTGCCGCTGGGGGTGGTGCATCAGGCAGAAGCAGTAATTTTGTTATTAATAGGCAGGCGGGCGTTTTGTCGGTCAATGCAACGGAGAAACAACATGAAATGGTGCAGCGATTCCTGACGCTGATGTCGCGCAACTCTTCGGCGCAAGTGCTCATTGAGGCAAAAATTGTGGAAGTGTCGCTGAGTGATCAGTTTCTGTCCGGCGTTGATTGGACAAAAGTGTTGGGCGACAAAGGAAAAAGCAACGTTGATTTTGGAACCAATGCCCCGTCATTATCCAGTTTGAGGGTGCCATCGAATCCATTTTCCATTAGTCTTGCGGGCGATGATTTAAACGCGGTTATTACCGCCACCCAACATTTTGGCACTACACACACGCTTTCAAGTCCTCGCCTTGCGGCTATTAACAACCAACAGGCGGTGCTGACCTTTGCCACCAACGAAGTATTTTTTGATTGCACCTACACCGCACCAAGCACCACCAGTAGCGGCACCACCACCACCGGCAGCAGCACCAGTACGAATGCCGCCACTTTCAATTGCGAGGCCAACTCAGTGCCGATTGGTATTATTCTTAACATCCTGCCATCCATTAATCTCGACACGCAGGAAGTGACACTCAATGTGCGCCCAACCCTGACGCGTAAAACCAGTGATAAAGTAAGCCCAACGGGGGCCTTCCTGCGCTCGCAGGGCACAAACGCCGCCGCGGCAGATATTCCTGACACCACTATTCCGGTTATTCAGGTGCGTGAGATTGATTCGATCACCAAAGTCAAAAGCGGTGGGGTGATGGTGATTGGTGGTTTGATGGAAGATGCCACCACCAGTGATCAAACCGGTGTTCCGGGGGTGAGCGAATTACCATTTTTTGGCAATCTCTTTAAAAGCCGTGCCGAAGATTCAAAAAAGACCGAGCTTATTATTTTCATTAAGGCCACCATTGTGAACTCCGATGGCAGCAGCCACCAAATTGACCGTGCGATTTATAATAAATACATGACCGATCCGCGGCCCCTCTTTCCCAAGCAATAGTGTGCCGCCGGCGATGAGGAATTATGTTCAGTAACATTCGCTATGTGCTTCTCACCGCCACCCGCGACCGACTTTTCTTTGGTCTGTTGATTGGCATTTTGGGGGCTGCCTATATTTCCAGTGTGCTTGGTTCCACGGCTATGCTTGAAACCGATCAGATGACACTGGCCTTCACCGCCGCTTCGGCGCGGGTGATTATTATGGTGGGGCTGATTGTGTTTATTGGCTTTCACATGCGCAACGCGTTTGACGCCAAAGAAATTGATGTACTGCTTTCGCGCCCCATTTCGCGCACCACGCTGGTGCTTTCTTATTGGTTAGGGTTTGCCGTGGTGGCCACGTTGCTGGTGCTGCCCACCATTGTGCTGGTGGGGCTGCTTGGCACGCTGAATAAGCATGGCTACATGCTGTGGTCGCTTAGTTTGTTGCTGGAATCATGGCTGGTGGTTTCCATCGCGCTGTTTGCCGCACTCACCATTAAAAGCGGCGTGGGCACCGTGCTTGGTTCACTGGCGATTTATACCCTCTCGCGCATGATGGGGTTTTTTATCGCCACCACCAAGGCCGGTTCGTTGTTTAAAGCGGCCGAGATTAATTTGGGTGCCGAGTGGACCATGACGGCTATTTCCACCATTGTGCCGCGGCTGGATTTTTATGCCAAAAGCCAGTGGCTCATTTATGGCGCGAAGTCGTATGATGATTTGTGGCTTGTGCTTATGCAGTCGGCCGTGTTCATTCCGCTGCTGATTGCGGCGGCGGTGATCGACTTTAAACGCAAACAGTTTTAGCGCGCGTGACCGACCAAGCCCACATCACCCGCCACTCGAAAGCCCATGGAATGCGACTGGCCATGGCGATGTTGTTCCTATTTTTAGCAGCACAGGGGGCATTTTGGTTTCACAGCCGCGCCATCATGCCTGAAATGACCGTGGTGCCCAGCGTGCCGGGTGAGCGCGCCCTGCGGGCGCTTTCGCTTGGTGACGAAGAAGCTTTTTTTCGGTTGCTGGCACTGAATATTCAAAATTCGGGTGATACGTTTGGTCGGTTCACGGCACTGTATAAATATGATTTTAAGAAGCTTCAGGGCTGGTTCAATGTGCTGGGTGAATTAAATCATCAGTCGAACTATTTGCCGGCCATGGCGTCGTATTATTTCAGCCAAACACAGAACCCCAAGGATGTGACTTATATCGTTGATTATCTGGATGCGTACACGAAAGACCGCGTGCAGGAAAAATGGTGGTGGGTGGTGCAGGGGGTATATTTAGCGCAGCATAAAATGCAAGACCTCGACCGTGCAGCAGCGCTGGCTGAGCGACTGCGTGGTGTGCGTGGCATTCCCATATGGGCGCAGCAAATGCCAGCATTCATTCATGAAAAGCGCGGTGAATTTGGTGATGCATTGGCCATTATGGAAGATATTTTAAATCGCCCCGATGACTTCTCACAAGGGGAACTGAACTTCATGCGCATCTTTATTGATGAGCGTTTGAATAAGCTGGATTCGGTCAAAAAACAGATCGACGAAATTGCCGCGGAAAAGAAAAAGAATAACGCACCCATGGTGATTATTGAACCGCCGCCACCTGATGTGGGCGCGCCGCAAGCGCCTGGTAGTTAAGCGCTGGTTTTTTTGCCCGTGGTCTGCACCACGCCGTAACATTGTGCGTCGGTAGGGAATTTTCCGTCGCGCACGTCGCTGGCATAGGTCGCGGCGGCGCTGGTGATGACCTCACGCAGATTGGCAAATTTCTTCACGAAGCGCGGGCCCTGTTCAAACATGCCCAACATATCATCGACCACCAGCACCTGACCATCGCACGCGGGTGATGCGCCAATGCCAATGGTGGGAATGGAAATGGTGCGGGTAATTTCCGCGGCGAGGGGTTCTACCACGCCTTCCAGCACCACAGCGAAGGCCCCGGCATCAGCCACCGCCCGTGCATCGGCAGTGACCGCGGCATAGCTGGTAAGCTCGCGCCCTTGGGTTTTAAAGCCACCCAGCTGGTTGACCGATTGTGGCATGAGGCCAATATGCGCCATGACCGGAATGCCACGCTGTGACAGGTAAGCGATGGTGGCGGCCATTTCCACCCCACCTTCCAGCTTCACGGCGGCGGCACCGGTTTCTTTCAACACGCGGGCGGCGCTGTGGAACGCCTGTTCGGGCGAGGCCTGATAGCTGCCAAACGGCAAATCGACCACCACGGCGGCGTGCTTCGCGCCACGCACCACGGCCGCGCCGTGATTGATCATCATGTCGAGCGTGACGGGCAGGGTGGAGTTGAAACCATAGACCACCATGCCCAGCGAATCGCCCACCATCAGCATGTCGCAATGCGCGTCAAGCAGCTGCGCCATGGGCGCCGTGTAGGCAGTGAGAATGACAATTTTTTCGTGGCCTTTGGCGGCGCGAATATCAGGGATACTACGCGGCTTGGTCGCCGTTGGCGCTTGGTGCGACATGGGGTTGCTCCTCGGTGTGAGTATTGGAAGCGAGTTGTGACACATCCCAGTTTGGCGGAGCCTTGGGAAGGGTGATGGTGATTTTGGTGCCGACGTTCAGCTCGCTTTCGATGGTGAATTTTCCACCCATCGATTCAATGAATTTCGACGCAATGGGAAGGCCAAGGCCGGTGCCTTCGTATTTGCGCGAAAGTGCGGAATCGACCTGACCGAACGGGGTCATCACCCGCGAAATATCTTTCGGTGCAATGCCGATGCCGGTGTCGCTCACCTGAATGGACAGCGCGCCGGTTACCACATCGTTCCATGCCTGGCAGCGCACTTCGCCGCCCGCTGGCGTAAACTTTACTGCGTTGGAAAGCAGGTTGAGCAGCACTTGCTTCAGCTTCTTCGCATCGGTGACAATGACCAAATGGTGCGATGGTAAATCTTCCACCAGCGTTACCTGAGCCGTTTCGGCGCGTGGCAACACCATGCGCAGCGAGTTGCCGATGATTTTGGTGGCATCGGTTTCGGCCCATTCAATTTGCAATTTGCCGGCTTCGGCCTTCGAGAAATCCAGAATGTCGTTAATGAGGCTGAGCAGGTGTTTACCCGAAGCGTAAATATCTTCCAGATAGTCTTGATAGACTTTATCGAGCTTATCACGCGTTTCGTTTTTAATAATTTCCGAGAAGCCGATGATGGCGTTCAGCGGCGTGCGCAGTTCATGGCTGACGCTGGCGAGGAATTGCGATTTGTCGCGGCTTTGGGCTTCGGCTTGGGCAGCGGCGGCGGTGAGCTCTAAGTTCACTTCATGCTGTTTGGTGATAATGCTTTCGGCGCGTTTGGCGGTCACCATCATCACCCCGATAAGCACGGTGAATAAGCCAATCATGGTGCCGACAATAAGATATTGGAAGAATTCAAGCTGCTGCCATTGGCTGCTGACATCGAGATAGACCTCGGCAAGGGCTTGCGGCATGCCGGCACCTTGGGGATTGATGGGAATAATGAGCTGTATGAAGGCCCGCTTGCTGTTGGCATCGGCCCCGCCGGTGAGGTAGCTGTTTTTCAGCAGGCGCCAGCTTGGCTGGCCTTTTTGTGCTAATGGCAAATCAAACAGCGTGATGCGTGTGGTGCCATCGCTGGTGGCATAGGCGGGGGTCGATCCGAAATAAAGCCGTGTCACATCGGGCGAGAAAAGGGTAATTTTAGCAACGGGCTGCTTGGCAAAGAAACGCTGCGCCTCAAGCTGGAAGGTGGAAAAATTGGGCGAATTAGGGTTGGGAATAATATCGGATGCATAGCGATTCCAGACGCTGGCTGTAAAGCTGGCGATGGTTGCTTGCGCTTGTTGGGCTGAGTGTTCAAGCATTTCCGCTTGTTTTATCTGCCGAAAATAAAGGCTGAGCGACGTGGCGCCTACCACGACAAGCACCAGGCTGATGACTGCAAAATACCGTAAATTTGAAAACATGGATTAGAGTTTAGCCGATATTGACTAGTAAATACAAATCTTATCATTGTTTTTAGTTGCACCGCGTAGCGCTTCACGGCGCGAGCCGGAGGCCGTAAGGCCGAACGAGGGGGAGCGATAGCGGGGGCGGGACGCCCCCAACAGCCGAAGGCAACCAAGCGCTTGACAAGCTGGGGCGACCCACTTATAAGGCTCCCTCTTTTGAACATAAAACGTTATCGAATTTAAGGAGCGCGCCATGAAACGCACGTATCAGCCAAGCAAAATCGTTCGTAAGCGCCGTCACGGCTTCCGTGCGCGTATGGCAACCGTGGGTGGTCGTAAGGTGATTGCGAACCGTCGCTCGAAGGGCCGCAAGGTTTTGTCAGCGTAAATCTGGCCATTTCTAAGGCCAATTGCGTCGTCCTTTTCGTACTCAGTCGGTTATGTAGCGCTGCTACACTCCCTCCTTCCGTTCAAAAACTCCTAGCACTTGTCTCTTATAAATGGCCAGAGCGCGAGAGAGTTTTAGGAGTGTCATGGAAGGCTACGCATTGACTCTACAACCACTCGAATGGTACAGAAGCGAGCTGGGCGAGCCAGCCATGAGCCAGCGAGAGCTGCGTGAGGGTTGTATCAGCAGATCAACCCGAACCACCAAAAACTATGGATTACCAAAAATCCCAGCTTATTTCCATCACCACGTTGAAAAACCGTGCCGACTTCCTGCGGTTGCGTCAGGGGCATAAATTCACCTCGGCCTATTTTATTTTGCGCTATGGCCGGGCCGATGTGCCGCTTGAGGGCGGTGCCCGCGTGGGCTATACGGTGACCACCAAATGCGGCAACGCCGTGGTGCGTAACCGCATGAAGCGGCGGCTGCGGGCGCTGGTGAAAGAATTATTCCCTGCCGCGGCCAAGCCCGAAACCGATTATATATTTATTGCCATGGCGGGCGTTACCCCAAGCCTAGCCGATGCGCCGTATGATGATGTGCGCCAAGCCATGAAGGTCGCGTTGATAAAGGGTGGGCGATGATACGGCGGTGTGTAGTGTTTTGTATATTGCTGCCCATCCGCGCCTATCAGCTGCTGGTGTCGCCGTTCATGCTGCCATGCTGCCGCTTCGCTCCCAGCTGTTCGCATTATGCCCGTGAAGCGGTGATGTTACATGGCGCTTGCGCAGGCGGGTGGCTTGCCCTAAAACGCCTTGCCCGTTGCCACCCTTTTGGTGGTTATGGCTATGACCCCGTACCAGAAAAAGAATCGACTCATGACACCCACAAACTCCCAAAGCCCTGATATTAAACGCCTTGTGATTGCCCTGGTGGTGGCCACCGCCATTATGGTGGGCTGGCAATTTTTTTATGAAGCCCCACGGCTGGAAGTGGCGCGTCAAGCGGCGGCTGTTAAAGCAGCGAGTGAGAGCGCGGCCGTGGTCGTCAAAAAAGAAGCGCCAAAACCAGTGGCAGCAGCCGCGGTTATGAATAATGGACCGCGCATTAAAATTAACAGCGCGTCATTGCATGGGTCGATTGCGCTGACAGGCGCACGGTTCGATGATTTGAAACTGGTGAATTACCGCGAAACGATTGATAAAAATTCGCCGGAAATGCGGCTGCTGAACAATGCCGAAAATGACGCCGCCTATTTCGCTGAAATTGGCGTGCTGGGCGGTGACGCGGGTGTTGCGGTGCCCGATGCTAACACCCCGTGGCAAGCCAGTGGCACCGAACTGAGTGAAGCTAAACCCGTGACCTTGCGTTGGAATAACGGCGCCGGCCTTAGCTTTGAAAAGAAAATTGCCGTGGATGAGCATTTCATGTTCACCGTAACCACCACGGTGAAAAACACCGGCAGCACACCGGTAACGCTTTACCCGTATGGGCTTGTCAGCCGTAACCACACCGAAACCAGCAGCAGCAATTACATGATGATGCATGAAGGGCCGCTGGGGGTGATGAACCAAGTGTTGGATGATGTTAATTATAAAGAGCTACGCGAAAGTGGGCCGCGGCAATTTCAGGGCGCAACCGGTTGGATTGGCATGACCGATAAATATTGGCTGGCCGCCATGGTGCCTGAAGCGGGCCAAACATTCGATGCTAGTTTCAAACATTTCAAACGCGGTGAGCTTGATGCCTATCAGGCCGATTTGCGAGGGGCTGCCATGTCGGTGCCGGTGGGCCACACCAGCAGCTTCACCGTGCGTTTATTTGCCGGTGCCAAGCAGGTGGCACTGCTCGATGCATACAGCACAAAATATACCATTCCGCTGTTCGACCGCGCGGTTGATTTTGGCACGCTCTATTTCCTTACCAAACCCATTTTCTCGCTGCTGAATTATTTCCAGGGGCTGGTCGGCAATTTTGGCGTGGCCATTTTGCTGCTGACGGTGGTGATTAAATTGCTGCTTTATCCGCTCGCACATAAGTCGATGGTATCGATGGCGCGCATGAAATTTCTGATGCCAAAAGTAGAAGAAATTAAAGCCCGCTATGGCAATGATAAAATGAAAATGAATCAGGAAATGATGGCGCTTTATAAGCGTGAAAAGGTAAACCCCGTGGCGGGTTGCCTGCCCATTTTGCTGCAAATTCCGGTGTTCTTTGCACTTTATCGGGTGCTGTTTGTGACCATTGAAATGCGCCAAGCTCCCTTCTTTGGCTGGATTCATGATTTGTCGGTGCCCGACCCCGCCAACCTGTTCACCGCCTTTGGCTATTTGCCATGGAATGCGCCAGACTTTCTGAATTTGGGTGTGTGGCCGATCGTCATGTGCGCCACTATGTTCATTCAGCAGCGCATTAGCCCCAAACCGGCTGATCCCGTGCAGGCAGCGGTCATGACCTACATGCCGTTCCTGTTTCTGTTCTTGTTCGCCTCGTTCCCGGCCGGTCTGGTGATTTATTGGGCATGGAACAACACGCTGACCATTTTGCAGCAGCTTTATATTAATACCCACCTCACCAAAAAAGGTTTGCGGTGACCGACGCATTACTCACCCGCGCCTTGTTTGCCAAACCGGTGCGGTTTGTGGCGGGCGTGGCCACCATGGAGCAGTTTCCGGTGCTGACGCTGCCGGAAGTGGCGTTCATTGGTCGCAGTAACGTGGGTAAATCGAGCTTGCTGAACGCGCTGGTGAATAATGGCAAACTGGCCCGCACTTCGGGCACGCCCGGGGCCACGCGGCAGCTGAACTTCTTCAACCTGCACGAAGTGCTGCATCTGGTTGATGTGCCGGGCTATGGCTATGCCAAGGCCGCCAAGAAAGACGTGAAACAATGGCAGGGGCTGCTGTTTGATTATTTGCGTGGCCGCCGTCAGCTTACCCGCGCCTTTGTGCTGGTCGATAGCCGTCACGGCGTAAAAGATGCTGACAACGAAATGCTGAAACTGCTCGACGATGCGGCGGTGTCGTATCAATTCGTGCTGACGAAAATTGATAAGGCGGATGACCTTGAAAGGGTGCAAGAACAAGTGATGGAAGTGGCGCGCAAGCATCCGGCGGCGCATCCCAGCTTAGTGAGCACCAGCGCCAATGAAAAGCTGGGCATTGACGGATTGCAAGATGCTGTTATTGAGGCTCTGGTTGGACGAACATAATTCTGTCACCCCGGCTGCCGAAGCAGGAGCGAAGGCACGCCGGGGTCTGGAATAGCAAAATGTCAGAAGGCATTTTGCGTATTTCAAAAAATCTCCTGATTTTTTGAAATGGCTGGATCCCGGTGTTACTTGCCTGTTGGCGTCGTAAACCGGGATGACAATTCAGGGGGTGAATGTGGAAATTAAAACGCTGAAAACGAAGGAATTGCTGCTGCGCACCGCCAAAACGGTGAGCGAGGCGCTGCCATATATTCAACGTTTCGCAGGCCACACGTTTGTTATTAAATATGGTGGCAACGCCATGGGCAATGACCGCACCGCCGAAACCTTCGCGCGTGATATTGTGATTTTAAAAACCATCGGCATTAACCCGGTGGTGGTGCATGGCGGCGGCCCACAAATTGGTGCCATGCTGGAGCGTCTGAAAATTCAATCGAGCTTTATTGATGGTTTGCGCGTAACCGACCAGTCGGCCGTGGAAATTGTGGAAATGGTGCTTTCCGGCAGCATCAACAAACAAATCGTCACCGCGCTGAATCAAGCGGGCGGCACCGCCATCGGCATTTCTGGCAAAGACGGTAATTTGATTGAAGCGCAGCAACTGCGCCGCACGAAAAAAGACCCCGACAGCAACATTGAGCGCGTGCTTGATTTGGGTTTCGTGGGTGAGCCCACCAAAGTGAATCCGCAAGCCATTTTGAACATTGTGGCCAGCGGCATGATTCCGGTGATCGCCCCCATCGGCATGGGGCCGAACGGCGAGACCTATAACATCAACGCCGACACCGCGGCGGGCGCCATTGCGGCAGCACTGGGTGCAACAAAACTGATGATGCTGACCGATGTGGCGGGCATTTTGACCAAAGACAAACAGCTCATCAGCAGCATTGACGCCGCGGAAATTGATGCGCTGCTGGCCGATGGCACCATCACCGGCGGGATGATTCCGAAAGTGGAAACCTGCGTTACGGCGCTGCGTGCTGGCGTGCAGCAGGCCCATATTCTGGATGGCCGCATTCCGCATGTGTTGCTCATCGAAACATTCACCGAGCATGGTGCATCCACCATGATTAAAGCGTAACCTGCCGCATCGTGAAAACCCTCGGTCTACGTTGTCGCGGCTGTGCTCGAATGATCACGTAGCGCTGCTACGCTCGAGCTTCTGCGCTCACCCGCTCCTAGTATCCCAACGATTTTGACGATGCTTTGGTTTTCTATTTGTCATTCCCGCGTAGGCGGGAATCCAGTTGGATGGCAGCCAAATGCCGGAACTCTTCCACCAGCGCGGCATAGAGGTCGCGTTTGAAGGGCACGATCAGGTCGGGCAGGGTTTCAATGGGCACCCATTTCCATTCGTTGAATTCCGGGTGCTCGGTTGCAATATTGATGTCGGCGTCGGTGCCATCAAACCGTAGGGCAAACCATGTTTGTCGCTGGCCACGATATTGGCCCTTCCAAATAATGGGCACCAAATGGTCGGGCAGGTCGTAATAATAATCTTCTTTCGATTCGGCAATAATACTGGCTTTATGCGTGCCGATTTCCTCACCCAATTCACGCATTGCTGCCTCGCGTGCCAGTTCCCCATCATCCACCCCGCCTTGTGGCATTTGCCAGGCTTCGCTGGTGGTGTCGATGCGCTTGGCAACAAATACATGGCCTTCGCGGTTAAACAGCATGATGCCGACGCCAACGCGATAGGGCAGGTGAGAAAAACCACTCATTAATGCCCGCCTGATTTGCTTTTTTCAGCGGGCTTGGCCTCAGGTTTTTTCTCGGGCGCGCCATGGCCGCCTTTTTCCTCGGCCACCGGTTCAGGGGCGTCTGGTTTCTTATAGTTCGCTGAAAGCGGGGCTAGTTTTATGCCCGGCGTGCTGTTCAGCCATTGCTGCAGCAAAGCGAGTGACTGCGGCCGCGCTGAAAGCACCACAATGAGGCGCTGTTTTTCTTGCGAGGCGGCGGTAATGCTTGCCAGCTTGCTTTTAATCTGTGGTTCATTGGGCAGTGGGTCCAGAATGATATCGGCGCGGGCCAGTGACGCACGTGTTTCGGGCCCAGTGCTCAGCTGGTCAATGCTGCGGCTGGGGTGAGTGGAAAGCAAATAAAGCCCACGCGCATGGGCGTCATTCACCACATGACCAAAACTGTTAGGGCGGCCACTGAGTGTTTCGTCCGGCGGTAAAACCATGCCCACACTGCCGATGGTGGTGGCCATCACCTCGCGCAGGCGGCGCAGCAATTCTTCCTTCGGCATGCTTTGAATGAGGCCGAGTGGGCCCGGATCATCTTGCGGATAACGCTCGCCCATGGTGGGCACCATGCCCCACACTTCGAACCCCACATTGCGCAGCAATTCAATGTTCGCCGCCGCACCACGGCTATAGGGCGAGAAGGCAATGGTCACGTCTTTGGGCAGCGCCAGCAGCAGCGGCAGTGTTGAGGTGCCAAGTCCCGCATCAAGCACCACAAAGGAAACAGTGTGCTGATCTTCCACTTGGGTAAAGCGCCGCGCATAAAGCGTTGATGCGGTGGTATCATTATTGCCGCGCTTGGGAATTTTTACGCCATTCACCGTTTCGGTAATTTCAGGCGCGGGCGCACGAATAAGGCTGTCGCGGCTGGCAGGTGCAGCAGCGGGCGGGGCTGAGGGCAAGGGCTCGGTTTTAAGCGGCGTAAGGCCAGCGATTGGGGTTTCAACCGAAGCCGCGACCGCAGCGGCGGGTGCGGCGGGTGGTGTGGTTTCAGCAACGGTGGTTTTTGGCTCTTCCGCCTTTGCGGGTTGGGCGGCGTGTTCATCGGTCTTTTGGGCTTCCGCAGGTTTTTCAGGTGCAGCAACTTCGGTGCTTGTCATCGGTTCTGAGGGTGTGGCAACGGCCGCGGGTTCAGCAACCTCGGCAGGTGCATTTGCCTGAGCTTGCGCTGGTTCTTCAGTAGCGTGAGTCTCTGGTTTTTCCGGTTCGGCCACCGCCACATCGAAGCTTGGCTGGGCCGCCCGTGTTCCGCTTTGGCTTACCATGTGACCATCGGGGTCGAAAATAAGCCGCTGTTGTTCACTGCTTGCCCGTGCTGATTCGCGTGCCGCAAGACCGCTAAGGTCAACCAGTGTGGTCAGCAGGCCAAGCGTTGTCAGCACTGTTAGGCTGCCCCATAGAACAATGCCACGGGGAAAGAGATAGCCTAGCTTCGGGCGTGCCATGCCTACCTCATTTTTTCTTTTTCGGGGTGGCGGGAGGCGTTAGCGGCGAGGGTGTGGCCGCCGGCACTGGATCGCCAGAGGCCGGCGTGGCAGTTGCTGCACCACCTTGCGCACCTTTATAAATCGACACTGCATGAATAAGATCAAGCGCGCGGCTTAGTTGATAATCACCCGCGCCTTTTTTATCTTTGGCGTCGGCTTTCGATTTCTCATCTTTTTTATCATCGACTTTTTCATCTTTTTTCTCGTCTTTTTTCTCGGGCTTGGCCTCGCTATCACCCGTCACCTGATCATTCGCCAAATGTCCGGGTAAAGCGGCCTCTGAGAAGGGAGTGCTATTGCTTTTGACTGACTCAAGCTTGGCCTGTTCGACGGTAATATCGGGCACAATGCCGGTGGCCTGAATGGAAACACCCGATGGCGTGTAATAGCGCGCCGTGGTGAGGCGAAGCGCACCATGACCGTCGATGGGAATGACGGTTTGCACCGAGCCTTTGCCAAAGGATTTGACACCCATGACCACCGCGCGTTTGTGATCTTTCAGCGCACCGGCAACAATTTCGGAGGCCGACGCCGAGCCTTCATTAATCAACACCACCATGGGCAGGCCATCGGTCATATCGCCGGAGGATGCGGTGTAACGGCGTGAATCTTCGGATTTGCGCGAACGGGTGGAAACAATTTCACCTTGATCCAGAAACGCATCCGATACCGTAATCGCCTGATCGAGCAGACCGCCGGGGTTATTACGCAAATCAAGCACCACGCCTTTGAGTTTGGTGCCGATATTTTTCTTCTCTTTTTCGAAGGCCGTTTTTAAGGCGTCGGCCGTATTTTCTGAGAAGGAAGTGATGCGTAAATAAGCGATATTTTCTTCGGAACGGCTACGCACCGATTGAATTTTAATGACGTCACGTTTCAAATTCATCACCAGCGGATCTTTAAGGCCTTCGCGCAGAATACTGATGCGAATGCTGGTGCCCGCCAACCCGCGCATTTTATCGACCGCTTCGGATAATGTCATACCCATCACGGGGGCGCCATCAATCTCGCTAATGAAATCACCCGGTTTGACGCCTGCACGTGCGGCGGGCGTGTCATCAATGGGTGATACAATTTTAACCAGACCATTTTCCATGGTCACTTCAATGCCAAGGCCACCAAATTCGCCCTTGGTTTGCACTTTCATGTCGCCGAAGCCTTTTTCGGTGAGGTAGCTGGAATGCGGGTC
>CANEUT010000027.1 GCA_947441895.1 Rickettsiales bacterium
AATGCTGGCGTTAACTCGGCTTTCACCGTGCGCAAACTCAGCCACGGCGAAGGTGTTGAGCGTATTTTCCCACTGCACTCAGCACGTATTGATTCGGTGGAGCGTATTCGCCAAGGTGAAGTGCGCCGTGCGAAACTCTACTACCTGCGTGGCCGTACCGGTAAATCGGCACGTATCCGCGAGAAGGTCGACATGGTGGCCATTGCTGCTGGTAAAGCAGAAAAAGCCGCTAAAGCTGACGCGAAAGCCTAAATTCATTTTTTGTCATTCCCGTGAACACGGGAATCTCCTTTGCCTCGCCACAAGTGGATTCCTGCTTATGCAGGAATGACAAGGTTCAAGGAATATGACACAAAAACCGCGTACCCTTTTCGATAAAGTCTTTGATGCCCACCTCGTTCACGAGGCAGATGACGGCACGTGTTTGCTTTATATCGACCGCCATTTGGTACATGAAGTGACCAGCCCGCAGGCATTCGAAGGGTTGCGCACTGCTGGCCGCAAACTGCGCCACCCCGAACTGACCCTTGCCGTGGCCGATCACAACGTGCCCACCACCAAAGATCGCCTGCAAGGCATTAAAGATGAAACCAGCCGCATTCAGGTGCAAACGCTGGAAGATAACTGCGCCGAATTCGGCGTCACCTATTACAAAATGGACGATATCCGCCAAGGCGTGGTGCATATTGTGGGGCCTGAGCAAGGCTTCACCCTGCCCGGCGCCACCATCGTTTGCGGTGATTCGCACACCAGTACCCACGGTGCCTTTGGTGCATTAGCATTTGGCATCGGCACCAGCGAAGTGGAACATGTGCTGGCCACCCAAACCCTCATTCAAAAGCGCGCCAAAAACATGCGCGTGAATGTGGAAGGCGCATTGCCCCTCGGCGTCACCGCGAAAGATGTGGCGCTGGCCATCATCGGTCGCATCGGCACCGCTGGCGGCACCGGCTATGTGATTGAATATGCCGGCTCCACCATCCGTGATTTGTCCATGGAAGGTCGCATGACCGTGTGCAACATGAGCATTGAAGCTGGTGCGCGCGCTGGCCTCATCGCGCCGGATGAAAAAACGTTTGAATATTTGAAAGGCCGCCCATTGGCGCCAAAAGGCGAAGCGTTCGACCAAGCGATTGCCTATTGGAAAACCCTGCCCACCGATGATGGCGCGAAGTTCGATGCAGAAATCACCTTGCAAGCAGCCGACATTGCGCCGCAAGTCACCTGGGGCACCAGCCCGCAAGATGTGCTACCCATCAGCGGCAAGGTGCCGCATCCGGATGATTTTGATGAAGGCCGCCGCGAGACCATTGTCCGCTCACTCGAATATATGGGCCTCATTCCGGGCACCGATTTATGTGATGTTCCGGTCGATAAAGTCTTCATTGGTTCATGCACCAATGGCCGCATTGAAGATTTGCGCGAGGTAGCGAAAGTTGCGGCTGGTCGCCATGTTTCTAAATCAGTAAAACTGGCCATGATTGTTCCCGGCTCTGGCCTGGTGAAACAACAAGCCGAAGCCGAAGGGCTCGACAAAATTTTTACCGCCGCTGGTTTCGAGTGGCGTGAAGCAGGGTGCAGCATGTGCCTGGCCATGAACAACGACCGCCTAAGCCCCGGCGAACGTTGTGCCAGCACCAGCAACCGCAATTTCGAAGGTCGCCAGGGACGTGGCGGCCGTACTCACCTGATGTCCCCAGCGATGGCCGCCGCAGCTGCAATTACCGGCACCTTAACCGACATCAGAAAGTTTGCATCATGACCCAATCTCAAACCCTGCGCACGGGTGGCATTGCCGCCAGCCGTGAATATCAAGAACTGCCCGCTTGGAGCAAAGCCCTCACCCTCGCTGAGCGTATTTACGCCATCAGCGAAGATTTCCCCGAGCGTGAATATACCGGCCTTGCTGCTGGGATGCGTGCCAGCGTGCTCGATATCGGTTCGTTCATCGCCGCTGGCAGCGCCAAAAGCAACGAACATGGCATCAGCGAAAGCTATGGCGAATCGCAAGCAGCGGCCGCAAAACTCACCACCCAACTTACCCTGGCATCGCGCCTTGGCTATGTCAGTGCGGATGATGCGACCGAACTTGCTGCATCGCTCGACGAAGTGAACCGCCTGCTGATCGGCATGAAACATGGCCTGAAGCAAGCCGCCAAAGAAGCCGAACGTGAGCAGCGCGATGTTGCCCGCGTAGCACGCGAAGAAACCCGCCCCGAGCGTCCACGCCGTGACTTCGGCGGTGAAGAGCGCCCACGTCGTGAATATAAGCCACGTGATGGTGGCGACGATCGCCCACGTCGTGAATATAAACCCCGTGACGGCGCTGAAGAACGTCCACGCCGCGAGTTCAAGCCGCGCGATGGTGGTGACCGCAAACCCTACGGCGACAAGAAGCCCTACAGCGATAAAAAACCTTATGGTGACAAAAAGCCCTATGGCGATAAGAAGCCCTACGGTGATCGTAAACCACGCGGCGAAGCTGCCGGTGGCGACCGCCCACCTTACCGCGCAAAAACGGCGGATAAGCCCTTCACCCGCCGCGGTGGCGACGATAAACCAAGCCGTCCATTCCGCAAACCACGCGAGTAGTTTTTAGCTGTAAGCGGTTGGTCTTCTGATCAACCGCTTACGCAGCTTCGCTGGCTGATGGCTCGCTCGCCCAGCTCGCAGGGGCGACTAACAGCTCCCAACTCGCTTTAGAACGGATGACAATTCCTAGAAATCTGCTAGTTTCTGCCCATGATAGAAACCACCTCAGAGCCCACACCCAAACTCACCTATGCCCGCTTCTGGTCGCGCGTGAACGCCTATGGCTACGATGTCATCATCGTTCAGCTCATCGCACTGGTGCCATTGCTGACGCTTTATAACTTCCCCACCATGGAACAAATTATTCTGCAAGCGCCCGAAGCAACCCAGTGGTTTGCCACTTTCACCAATGCCGCCATTGCCGTTTCCGCTGGCTATAACATTCTCTTCACCGCCAGCGACTGGCAGGCCACCCCCGGCAAGCGCCACTGCAACATGATGGTGGTGAACGTTGATGGCAGCCGCCTCACGCTCAAACAATCCGCCATTCGCCATGCCGCCAGCGGCATTTCCACCATCACGCTTTGGCTGGGTTTTCTGCCCGCCCTGTTCACCAAAGAACGCACCACCGCGCATGACATGATTTGCAAAACCCGCGTCATAAGTGTAAAAGCCGCGGCGAACTAGGAGAAACCGATGAAAAAATTCACCACACTCTCGGCCATTGCTGCCCCGCTGCCACTGCAGAATATCGACACCGATATGATCATTCCGAAGCAGTTCCTGAAAACCATCAAACGCACCGGTTTGAAGGAAGGGCTGTTCTATGAAATGCGCTTCACCGTGGAAGGCAAAAAAATCGAAGATTTCGTGCTGCATCGCGCGCCCTATGACCACGCAGAAATTCTGGTCGCTTACGAAAATTTCGGCTGCGGTTCCAGCCGCGAACATGCCCCATGGGCACTGGCTGACTTTGGAATCACCTGCGTCATCGCCCCAAGCTTTGCCGATATTTTCTATAACAACTGCTTTAAAAATGGCATTCTGCCAGTGGTTCTGCCGCGCGAAGCAGTGGACACGCTGATGCAACACGCCGCATCGAGCAGCAACAAAATCACGGTCGATTTGCCAAGCCAAACCGTACGCGCCGGCAACCATGAGTTCGAATTCACGCTCGACCCGTTCCGCAAACATTGCCTCATGAACGGGCTCGATGATATTGGCCTGACACTGGAAAAATCATCCGCCATCAGCGACTATGAAACCAAACTGAAAACCGACAAACCTTGGATGTTTGCTTAAAACTTGCGGAGATTTTTATGACCACAAAAAACATCCTCCTCCTTCCCGGTGATGGCATTGGCCCTGAAGTGGTGGCCCAAGCAAAGCGCGTGCTGGAAGCGATCGCCCCACTTACCAACATTCAATTCGCGTTTGATTCGGCCCTCATCGGCGGCAGCGCCTATGACGCGGTGGGCACCCCCTACCCCGCTGAAACGCTCGAGAAAGCAAAAAAGGCCGATGCTATTTTGCTGGGTGCCGTGGGTGGCCCACAATGGGAAGCGCTCGATTATGCGGTACGTCCCGAGCGCGGCCTGCTGGGCATCCGCAAAGACCTCGACCTGTTCGCCAACCTGCGCCCCGCCATGTGCTTTCCCGCACTGGCCGATGCATCGAGCCTGAAGCCAGAAATTATTTCGGGCCTTGATATTCTCATCGTGCGTGAGCTGACGGGTGATATTTACTTCGGCCAGCCGCGCGGCGTGACGGTAGAAAACGGCCACCGCGTGGGCCGCAACACCATGATTTATGCCGACTGGGAAGTGACGCGCATTGGTCGCGTGGCGCTCGATCTCGCTCGTGCTCGCGGTAAAAAGCTTTGCTCGGTGGATAAAGCGAACGTGCTGGAAACCACCGAGATGTGGCGCGAAGAAGTGCAAAAACTGCGCGACGCCGAATATACCGATGTGGCCCTCAGCCACATGTATGTCGATAACGCCGCCATGCAACTGGTGCGCGCGCCGAAACAGTTCGATGTGGTCGTCACCGGCAACATTTTTGGCGATATTCTTTCCGACTGCGCCGCCATGCTCACTGGCTCGCTGGGCATGTTGCCAAGCGCATCGCTGGGTGCTGAAAAAGAGGGCAAGCGTGCCGCGTTGTATGAACCCGTGCATGGCAGCGCGCCGGACATTGCGGGCAAAGGCATTGCCAACCCCATCGCCACCATTCTTTCTGTCAGCATGATGCTGCGCTATTCGTTTGGCCTTGGCCGCGAGGCTGATTTGGTGGATGCCGCCGTGGCCAACGTGCTGGAAAAGGGCCTTCGCACCGGCGACATTATGCAAGACGGCATGAAAAAAGTGGGCACCGGCGAAATGGGCGATGCCATTGTGGCCGCCCTTGGACAACTGGCCGCCAAACAAAAGGTGGCATAACATGCGTTTTATCACCGCGAGCATTGCCGCCATGTTGCTAGCGAACACCGCCATGGCACAAAGCATTGAACCACAGATGATTCAGCAATTAGAAAAGATTCAAGGCAGCAAACTGTCGGGCCAGTCGCTCAGCATGGTGATGGTGATCGGCACGCTAATTGGCTGCACCCAAAAGCAAGTCGGCAAAGAACAAACACAGGCATTCTATAGCAGCATCGAAAAAATCGGCAAAAATGCGGAAGAATTGTGCAAGCAAAATAAGCCCGCCGAGGCACGGCAGCTGATGTTAAACACCTTCGCTGAAAAAAAGAATGACCCCGTGGTGAAAGCGCTGCTTGCTTGCTATGACCAAAACGTGGTGGCGCTTCAGCAAATGGCTGGCCCACAACTTTCCATGCAAGCAACCAATTATGTACGCTGGGTGCGTGAACCCCGCGCCGCCCAGCAGGAAATGAAAGAATCGGACATCTGCCGCAATATTAAGGCGGAAAAACAAAAAACACCGGCAAATTAGCCGCCAGCACGCCTTGCGTTTTCATTCGAAACCGCCTATGGAGTTCAGCCCCCCTTTTACGGCAAACAGTTAACGGTAAACGGTAGATAAACATGAGCTATAAAATTGCAGTTGTCGGCGCCACCGGAAATGTTGGCCGCGAAATTCTTGAAATTCTTGCCCAACGCGAATTTCCAGCGGGTGAAGTGGTGGCATTGGCCTCGCGCAGCTCGCTTGGCAAACAGGTCAGCTTCGGCGACGATAAAATCCTCGAAGTGAAGGCGCTCGACGATTATGATTTCAAAGGCACCGATATTGCGCTTTTCTCGCCCGGCTCGGCTGTTTCAAAAATTCATGCCCCACGCGCTGCTGCTGCGGGTTGTGTGGTAATCGATAACACCTCGTATTTCCGTATGGACCCTAATGTCCCGCTGGTTGTGCCCGAAGTGAACGCCCACGCGCTGAAAAATTTCCGCAAAAGCAACATTATTGCCAACCCCAACTGCAGCACCATTCAAATGGTGGTGGCGCTTTCGCCTTTGCATGCGGTGAACCCCATCAAGCGCGTGGTGGTCAGCACCTATCAGTCGGTTTCCGGTGCCGGTAAAGAGGCGATGGATGAGCTGTATGAACAAACCAAAGGCCTGTTTGTGCAGACCCACAAAGAACCCGCAAAATTTACCAAGCGCATCGCCTTCAACGTCATTCCGCACATCGATAGCTTCATCGAGAATGGCAACACGAAGGAAGAGCAAAAAATGGTCGATGAAACCAAAAAAATTCTTGGGTCCGATATCAAAGTTTCAGCCACCTGCGTGCGCGTGCCGGTGTTTGTTGGCCACAGCGAATCGGTTAACATTGAATTCACCAACCCCATGAGCGTTGAGCAAGTGTTCGATGCGCTGAAAGATGCACCAGGCGTAGTGGTGGTTGATCGCCGAGCCGATGGTGGTTATAGCACCCCCGTGGAAGCCGTGGGCGAAGATGGCGTTTTTGTCAGCCGCATCCGCCACGATGAGACCATTGAAACCGGCATCAACATGTGGGTAGTATCAGACAATCTGCGTAAAGGGGCGGCGCTGAATGCGGTGCAAATTGCTGAAACGCTGATCGAGGAATTTGGTCTGCTGCCACAGAACGAAGTGGCTTAAAGCACCAACCTAGCTTAACTCAGCATGGCGAGCTGGGGCTTTTCCATAATGCTCGGGCTGGATGACGGTGGTGATGGGCTTCACCTTGCGGTCCATTGTATCTTTAACGCCAAGCAAATCAAACTTCAACTGTTCGCCATCATGCGCTGAACCCCCCATAAAAATCCCATCACGGGTTTTGGGTGGCTTATGGCCAAAACGTCCAGCAACGGCAGAAATATCTTCTTTGGGCGTTGCCCAAACAACGGTAGCCAGCTGCGCCTGCGTGATGCGCTCGACGCGCGGCGCTTTTTTCTCTTCCATCGCGGGAGTGGCACCGGAAAAAGCTCTATTATAATCTTTGCGGCTCGCGCTGCGCTTTAGGCAGTTATAGAGATAATCATGGGCACTAATAATATCGGCACCTTCTTGGTAGAACTTGAAGGGACAATCCTTGGTATCAAACTTAATCTCCGAGTGATCTTTGCCGATGACTCCCATCTCCGTCAGTTGCGACTTCATCGCATCGGCGAACGTACCAATGAGATTATAATCGGCCTCGGGCAACTTGCTGCGGAATTTCTGCCATTGCGGAATGGTTAGAATTTCATCGCCGTCATTATATTTCTTTTCCAGATTACGGAACCAATCCTTAGAAATCTCTTTTCCTTCCAGCAGCAGATCAACGCCGGCTTTTCCTCGCGTCCATGAACCTTCTGGTATTTTCTGATCGCGCAACCATTTTAGGCAATCTTTAAAAGACGGATATTTTGTCGTATCAGCCACCGTGCTACGGACAGGATGAACCACTTGATCAATCTCACCATCACGCACCAAACTTTCTTGGTTCTTGAGCGCGGGAACAAGCTTCTCGATACCCTCAATTTCAATGCCAAACATCACGAGATGATTGGGCAAATCGCTGCGGCCATTATAAATATAATCGAGCGCGTTTGGCATCACCTGCTTGATCGTCACCCCAGGATAGCCACTTTCTACATTCTCAACTCTTTCGCCCCGACGTAGCTTGGCAATATTATCTTCTCCCAGTAGCTTATGAAAATCGACACCGGTTTCTTCCTGTGCCTCGCGCAGGGCCGCACCTAATGCATCTTCACCCGCATCAACACTGCCTGCGGCAATGCCATAATATTTATCATTATTACCAAAGCGACCTTCGGTATAGGGCGCCAGCACCGATTGCTCACCCGCTGCATTTTTTCCAAACAACACAATCCCCGCTTTTGCCTTGGGCAGCGGAGGAGAGGACGGTATCGAATTAGTTTTACTTTTGCTCATATGACTCAATCATAAAGAAAATTTGTTCCCAAATCACCAAGAGTTGCGTGACAATTTCGTGACAAGCGCAGAGCTGCTATCATAAGCGCTGCATGCACCGCATGGCACGGTTTGACAAACAAGCCACTTCGCGCCATATCTACGGGTAGTAGCACCACCATCCAAAAGAGATGCGTATGTCCAAGGCACAGAATAACCGCCCACTCTCGCCCCATGTTGGCATTTACCGCTGGCAAATCACTAACACCTTGTCGATTCTGCACCGAATCACTGGGTTTGGCTTATCATTGGGCCTCATACCCCTGGCCTTATGGCTCTATGCTGCGGCTTATGAACCATCGCTGTTTGAAGATGTGAGCGCTGTTTTCGCAAGCGCCATTGGTAAATTGGCGCTTTTTGCGTGGACGTTAGCTTTTTATTACCATCTGGCCAACGGCATGCGCCACATCAACTGGGATATGGGCAAAGGGTTTGACCTGAGCGAAGTGACGGATTCGGGCCATATTGTCGTGGTGTTTGCCTTTGCACTCACCATTCTCACCTGGGCTATTATCATTACCAAAACGGGAGCAAGCGCATGAGTAATTCCAGCAGCAACCTCCGTTCAAATACCAAACGCGCACGCGGCTTGGGCTCATCGCATCACGGCACGCATCATTGGTGGCTGCAACGCCTCACCGCCGGCGCCATGATTCCGCTTTCCGTGTGGTTTCTGGTGCAGCTTGTCACTCACCTTATTGGTGCCGATGCTGCGGCCATTGGCGCGTGGCTTAAAAGCCCGGTTGTCGCCATTGCATTGCTTGTTTTTATTGTGGCCATGTTTATGCATGCCCGCCTTGGCATGCAGGTGATTATTGAAGATTATGTTCACTGCGAAACCAAAAAAATCGCGCTGCTGTTATTCACCAACGCCACCGTGCTCATCGCAGGCCTTGCTTGCGTGTTTGCCATCGTGCGTCTTCACTTTATCGGGGCTTAACCAATGGTCGACCAACCCAAACTCGTCAACAAAGCGCCATCCATCAACGGACGTGCCTATCCCATCACCGATCATTTCTATGACGTGATTGTGGTGGGTGCTGGCGGCGCAGGCCTTCGCGCCACCTTCGGCATGGCCGAACAAGGCTTGAGCACCGCCTGCCTCACTAAAGTATTCCCCACCCGTTCGCACACCGTGGCGGCGCAAGGCGGCATTTCGGCCGCGCTGGGCAACATGGGGCCCGATGACTGGCGCTGGCATTTTTATGATACCATCAAAGGCTCGGACTGGCTGGGTGACCAAGATGCCATCGAATATATGTGCAAAAACGCGCCCGATGCCATTATCGAGCTGGAACATTACGGCGTGCCATTCAGCCGCACCAAAGAAGGCAAAATCTATCAGCGGCCCTTCGGCGGCATGACCACCGAATATGGTGAAGGCCCCGCCGCCCAGCGCACCTGCGCCGCGGCTGACCGCACCGGCCACGCCATTTTGCACACGCTTTACACGCAAGCACTGCGTCACAAAGCCAAGTTCTTCATTGAATATTTCGCGCTTGATTTGTTGATGACCGATGACGGTGAATGCCGTGGCGTATTGGCCTGGAACTTGGATGACGGCTCGCTCCACCGTTTTTATGGTCAGCAAACCGTGCTGGCCACCGGCGGTTATGGCCGCGCTTATTTCTCGGCCACTTCCGCCCATACCTGCACCGGTGATGGCGGCGGCATGGCCGCCCGCGCGGGCGTTCCCCTGCAAGATATGGAATTTGTGCAGTTCCACCCCACCGGCATTTACGGCGCTGGCTGTTTGATTACCGAAGGCGCACGCGGCGAAGGCGGATATCTGGTCAACAGCAAGGGCGAACGCTTCATGGAGCGTTATGCCCCAAGCGCGAAAGATCTCGCCAGCCGTGACGTTGTTTCGCGCGCCATGACCATGGAAATTCGCGAAGGCCGCGGCGTGGGTGCCGAATCTGATCATATTTTCCTGCATCTCGACCATCTGGAGCCTGACGTGCTGCATGCCCGCCTGCCCGGTATTTCGGAAACGGCAAAAGTGTTCGCCGGGGTGGATGTTACCAAACAACCCATCCCCGTTATTCCCACTGTGCATTACAACATGGGTGGCGTGCCAACCAACTATCACGCCGAAGTGGTGACGCTGAAAAACGGCAACCCTGATACCGTCGTGCCCGGCCTCATGGCCATTGGCGAAGCAGGCTGCATTTCCGTGCATGGCGCCAACCGTCTGGGCAGCAACTCGCTGCTTGATTTGGTGGTGTTTGGCCGCGCCGCCGCCCATCGTGCGAAAGACATTGTGAAACCGAATATGAAAGTTTCACCCGTGGCCGATTCGGTGACGGAAAAAGCGCTGCATCGGTTCGACAACATTCGTTACGCCAACGGCGCGCAATCCACCGCAAGCATTCGCCGTAACATGCAGCGCATTATGCAAAATAATGCCGCCGTTTTCCGGTCGAACGAAATCCTTACCGAGGGCGTGAGAAAAATGAAGCAGGTCTATGATTCGTTTGGTGATTTAAAAGTCACCGATCGTGGGCTCATCTTCAACACCGATCTGGTGGAAGCGCTGGAGCTGGATAATCTTCGTGCACAGGCTTTAGTAACAGTGGTAAGTGCCGAAAATCGCAAAGAATCTCGTGGTGCCCACGCCCACGAAGACTATCCTGAGCGCGACGACGCCAACTGGCAGAAGCACACCATCTGCTGGCTGAACGAAGACGGCACCACCAAAATTGATTATCGCCCCGTGCACATGCACACGCTCACATCCGATGTGAACGTCATTCCCGCCAAAAAACGCGTCTACTAGACGGAGAGAACCATGGTTGAGTTCGCACTGCCAAAAAATTCTAAAATCAGCAAAGATGGAAATCTCTTTGAAGCGCCCGAGGGTGCAACGAACATCAAGGTGTTCAACATCTACCGCTGGGACCCCGAAGATGTGGATGCCGAGGGCAAGCCGCGTAATCCGCGAATCGATAAGTTCGAGGTCGATCTCGATAAATGCGCGCCCATGGTGCTCGACGCGCTGATTAAAATGAAGGACGAGCTCGACCCATCGCTCAGTTTCCGCCGTTCGTGCCGCGAAGGCATTTGCGGCAGCTGTGCCATGAATATCGACGGCACCAACACACTGGCCTGCACCAAATCCATCCACGATGTGAAGGGCGAGGTGAATATCTATCCGCTGCCGCACATGAACGTGGTGAAGGATTTAGTGCCCGACATGAACCATTTCTACGCGCAATATGAATCCATCGAGCCATGGCTGAAAACGGAAAGCCCCGCCCCCGCCAATACCGAGCGTTTGCAATCGCCGGAAGACCGCGAGAAGCTGGATGGGCTGTATGAGTGCATTCTGTGCGCCTGCTGCAGCACCAGCTGCCCCAGCTATTGGTGGAACCCCGATAAATATTTGGGCCCCGCCATTTTGCTGCACGCCTATCGCTGGATTATCGACAGCCGTGATGAGGCTACGGGCGACCGTCTGGATGATCTGGAAGACCCGTTCAAGCTTTATCGCTGCCACACCATCATGAACTGCACCAAAACCTGTCCCAAGGGCCTGAACCCAGCGAAAGCCATCGCCGAAATTAAAAAGCTGATGATTTCGCGTCAGGTGTAGTTTTTAGCGGCAAAGCCGCGTGGGGGATAAGAATCCCCCGCTTCGCTCCCCCTCGTTCGCTTGCGCTCCGGCTCGCCTATTCGGCTACGCACCGACTCTATAACCGGTAAGAACGATTCTGGCGAGCAAGCCAGTTCCCAGCATCGCTGCGCAGACACAAATCATTAGCGATGGCTTCTATTGAGGGGCGGTCGTTTTTCGCTAATCAATACTCGCTCAATATCAAGATATGGCCGCACCTTGCCCGCTATTGTGTTGGTATAAGGTGGTTGATGGGCAAGCGCTATCAGCTGCTTGTGCTTCTTAATCAACTTTCTCCAATCTTGTGCCTCGCTTAGCGGAGTAGGACTGTTTTTACCTTCTAGTGCACGAGAAATATGGGAAGCATAATTCTGCAGACGCTTCTTTAAAGGAGCGCGCGATGTCCCAACGCGTAACCACTCACCTTCGGGGGTTGTCCACACATAGACAACTTCTGTCATATCCCCGAGAGCTGCATTGGTGATTTTAACATAGGCGCGATTATCTTTAAAAGTCATCACTGCTACAGGCTGCATCCATTACCCCCATGATTCACTAAAAAAGCCCCGCCAGTTTCCTGACGGGGCTTTTTCTGTTTTTATCGTCGTGGTTTGCCAACTTCAATTCACAAAAGTACACAGGGGGCACAATAAATTATTGTGCCCCCAATGCAAACTATCTACTAAGCTGCGGCGCTTTCGGCAGCTTGCTTACGCAGCACTTTCAGCAAGCGATCCTGAGCCAGTTTAATATCTTCCTTGGCCGAAGCCGCCACTTCACCGCACAGGCGATGCATGGCAGTTTCATAGATCATGCGCTCGCTGTATGAACGCTCGGACTGATCCACGTTTTTGTGCAGGTCACGCACCACTTCAGCGATCGCAATCAGGTTGCCCGAATTGATTTTCGCTTCATATTCCTGTGCACGACGGCTCCACATGCCACGGGCAATTTTCGCGCGGCCTTTCAGGGTGCTGATCGCTTTGTTGATTTGGTCGTTTGGCGAGATCGAGCGAAGACCAGCAGCCTCTGCACGGCCGGTAGGCACGCGCAGGGTCATTTTGTCTTTCTCGAACGAAATCACAAACAACTTCAGTTCAAAATCACCGATTTTCTCGGACTCATGGCCCATAATACGGCCCACACCGTGCGTTGGATAAACCACATATTCACCCACGGCGAAGTTGTTCTTCTTCGCACCGGTAATTTGCTGCGACGCCGGAACCACATAGGCCGGACGCTGCGGACGAGCCACCACATTCATGGGCGCTTTATTTTCCATGGTCGGTGCACGGTCCAGCGTTTTACGCTCCACCGGCTTCATACCAATTTTATCAGCCAGCTTGGTGGTTGCCATGGGTACCACCGGCTTTTTAGCCATGGTTTTTTTCACCAGCTTCACGGGCGCTGCTTTTTTAGCGACGACTTTTTTTGCCACTGTTTTAGCAACCACTTTTTTCGTTACCATTTTCTTGGTAACAGCCTTTTTGGTGCTCACCTTTTTCGTAGGAGCAGTTTTCTTTGCAGTGACGGGTTTTTTGCTTTTCGCTTTCACAGCGCTGGTTTTCGATTTTGATGGTTTTGCTTTTACGTTCGCCTTAGCTTTTGGAGATACTTTGCTTTTCATTTTCGACTTCGTCGCCATAGTGGTGCTACCTTGACATTGAGACAGCGCAAAAACGCCGCCCTTAACGTGAAACATAAAGCACCCGCCGCAAACTACTGGCGGGGCCAGACCATAGTACAACTTGGAACTCCCAAACCATGCGTCGCGTTTCTGTGCCGCCCACGTCATTCGCTTAGGATTTATGCTGTATAGCACAAATTTCAGGCAATTAAAATCCTAAATATTTAGTTAATTACTATGGGTTTTTTATTGCAAGTCTAAAAAGTAATTTAGTTCAGCCACTTAAGTGGCAAGTAATGCCAAAAGAAATTACTAATCCCCAGCACCTGGAGCCGGATTAAACAGCGTTTCGAACTTATTTTCGACGTTTTTGAAGTCATCCGCATCTGCTGGTGCCGGTTTTTTCTTCGTAATCACCGGCCACTGCATGGCATATTCACGGTTAATCTCCACCCAGGGCAGCAATGCTTCGCTTTCGGGCTTAATGGCATCCACCGGACATTCCGGCTCGCACACCCCACAATCAATACATTCATCGGGGTTAATGGCCAGCATGTTTTCGCCCTCATAGAAACAATCGACCGGGCAGACTTCCACACAGTCGGTATATTTGCAGCGCACGCAGGCATCAGTAACAACGAAGGTCATGGGCTCCTCTAAGCGTCAGATTCAATCGCGGCGTTCTTACGCGCGATGCGCTGAATCTGCAAGCGGTGAAGTTTGGTTTCTTTCAACATGGTGCCAGCCCGTGCCAACACCAGCGCAATAAATAAGGCGCTGAAGGAAGCAATCATCAGCAGCAGCGGCTGCAGCATGCTGGGGTCAATACTTGGCCCGCCGGCGCGCAGAATGCTGGCCG
>CANEUT010000028.1 GCA_947441895.1 Rickettsiales bacterium
CGCCTGCGGCTGATGTGTTTTGATGATGTCGCTTAGCGCGTGATGTAAAAAAACCAGCCGTTCTGAAAGCGGCAGTTTGGTGTTGGGTGCAATGGTTCCGCAATCCACAAAGCTTAAGTTCGAGCCTTTGCTTTCAATAATGCCCCAGCCGGTGGAGACCAAACCGGGATCGATGCCAATAATGCGGGTGGATGTCATAAAATTTCCCTTTTTCAAGACATCAAAATTTACTTCTTACGGACAGTTCTCGATGCTTTCAGTATTCTGTAAATCGCGTGGGCAATTAGGAGCAAAGGCGTCGCCATGATCATTAGATGAAATGCGTTGGCTTCTCTTATGATTGCTGGGCCAACATGCGGATCCATTAGCGACTCGAAAACCCACAAAAGATATAATATTATACTAAAAAATAAAAAAACAAGCGTGGCTACTTTACGTAAGTTACCCGAGAAAAACGTTAGCAAGTAGCAACCCACCATAAGAGCCGCCCCATAAATTATAGTGGGTTCTTCTTTATCCATCACTTCTGCATGAGCCATGCCAACCCAAGCCAAAAATACTGGCAAGACGAGCGTTAATGTGGCTTTGATTCTCATGTCGCCTCCGCCATCGCGAGCGAAAAAATGCGGGTGGATGTCATGGCTTGGGTGCGGGCGCAGGTAGCTTTACAATACGCGCGCGCGCACGACGAATAAGCCAGTAACGCACCGCCAGAAGCACCAGATTGAACCCAATAAAGCCAAGGACAACTTCCATCCCAAACGAGTTCAAGGCTTGGGCGGTTTGCTCGCTTAGCAACGTTAGCATCAGCACCATATAGGCAACGACTGCCAGCATCAGCGTGGCATAAAAACCGAACCAGCGCGCCGGAACAAGGAAGGTGAGCACCGGGATAAAAAAGAGAAGCAGGCGGATCATCACGCGCTCATTTTCTGAAGCGCGGCGTCGTCGAAATCGGCGTTGGTGTAGACTTCCTGCACGTCGTCGTTATCTTCCAGCGCTTCCACCAGCTCCATCAGCGCTTCCACACCATCGGCACCCACTGGGGCGGATACTTTGGTGATGAAGGTGAGCTTGGCACTTTGCGGATCACCAAATTTTTTTGCCAGCGCATCGCGCACGCTGCTGAGGCTTTCCATGGCGGTGGTAATCACATGGACGTCGCCCTGCGACTCGCAATTATCAGCGCCGGCATCAATTGCGGCATCCAGCATGGCATCTTCAAGAATTTTCTCGGCCGGATATTCGATGAGGCCAACATATTCGAACATGAAAGCAACCGAGCCGCTTTCACCCATGTTGCCGCCTTTTTTGGTGAAGATGCTGCGCACATCGGCCGCGGTGCGGTTTCGGTTATCGGTCAGCCCATCCACCAAAATAGCCACGCCGCCGGGGCCATAGCCCTCATAACGCACGGTTTCGTAGGCCTCTGACGTGCCCGTGCCCGAGCCTTTGGCAATGGCGGCATCAATGCGGTCCTTCGGCATGCCGGCCTGACGTGCTTTGATGACCACGGTGCGCAGCTTGGCGTTGAAGTTGATATCGGGCCCGCCTTTGGCGGCCACAATCATCTCGCGGGCGATTTTGGTGAAAATCTTACCGCGTTTGATGTCTTGCGCGCCCTTGCGACGCGCGATGTTTGCTGCATGTGAATGTCCGGCCATGAAGCTGGTTTAGCGAGAAGAACCGCCGCCGACAAGGGTTTTTTATTCGAATATACAGCCTGATTGCACCCAACTAACAAAATAGAAATTCTTTTCTAGTTTTTCCACCGTCTTACATTTGTTTGCTTCAGAATAATCATCATTTTCACTATAAACGATTTCATAGAGGCCTTGTGCTGATGCAACCATACCCCAGCCGCCGACAAAAAAGGATTTAGTTAAAGATTGTCCTTTTTCTCTCGGCTCTTTGGCAATTTGCTCAAGATATTCTGCTTTATGAATTTGCAAGTAAACCCAGTGTGGGATGGTACTGCGCATTGACATCACCAACAAGGCTATCGCTAAAAATGGCGACAAAAGTGCGGAGATTGCGTGTGCCCACTCCCTCAGCCACAAGCACCAAAGAATGAAAATGATAAATCCGATGCCTGTCAAAAAACCAAAAAATAGGACTATAAAAAACCAGCCGATAAAATCACCATCGTTTGCCGGAAAGAACGGGCTAACGATGAGTGGAGCAAAGAGAAACAGCCACCAAATGCTATAGCCCCACTTAATATGTTCTCTTTTGATTTTCATGACATAACTTTAAAGCACCACTGCACTTGATGGAAAGCTCTAAAATAAAGGGCCGAAGGGCGATGGTGCCGCCTATAGGATTCGAACCTACGACCCCCTCATTACGAATGAGGTGCTCTACCAGCTGAGCTAAGGCGGCACATGCAGGCCATGCTGCGGCCGCGTTTCTAGCCAGATTGACACCAAGATACAAGGATTTTCAGGAAACCTAAGCCCAGACGAAGTTTCGCACGCCCTATTTGGGCTTGGCCACCAGGTGAAATTGCACGTTCACCGGAAATGCCACCCATTTGTCATCGGCCCAGCGGCCACCGCCGATGCGAAAATCATTGCGCAGCAGCTCCACACTGCCATCCACCTCGGTGATGCCATTTTTGGTGGCAAGGCGAAAGGGCACGGCAATGGTTTTGCTGACACCGTGCAGGGTTAAATCACCCAGCGCTTCATAGCTGCGGTCACCCGTTTTTGTCACCAGCGCCGAGGTAAATTCAGCCGTGGGGAATTTAGCCACATGCAGCCATTCATCGGTGGGTAATGCTTCGGCGCGGTCTTTGCCGTCGATGGTGAAGCTATTCATATCGACCGTGATGCGAATGCGCGATGTTTCTAATTTTTTCTCATCAAATTCAATATCACTGGTGAATGTTTTAAACCCGCCATTGAAGAGTTCACCGCTTTGGTTACCGCTGAAAGTGAGGGTCGAGGCCGCTGGATCGACCTGCCAACGTGCCGCGCTGGCGGGCAGCGCGAAAGCAATCACCGCTAACATCAACAGCTTACGCACGCTTCCTCCGGTTCGGTAACATGCGGGCGAGCACATCATCGCGCATGATAAAGCGATGCTTTAACGCCGCCGCAATATGCAGCGCAATCAATGCAATGGCGCCATAGGCTAAGGTTTCGTGGAACTCTTTGAAAAGCTCGTTCGTTGCTTTGGTGTCAATCCCCTCGGGCATGGGCAGGAACGGCACTTCACCCATCCAGAAATAAACGGTGGGATATTTTTGCGAGGCGGAAACAAAAATCCACCCCGTTAGCGGCATGGCGATGATGAGAAAATAAAACAGCCAGTGCGTCAGCTTCGCCAAAATATATTCATAGTTTTTCATGCCCGTTGGAAGTGCGGGTGGTGGGTTCATCAGCCGCCACACCAGGCGAAAAATGCTGAGACCCAACACTGTGATGCCGATGGATTTATGCACCGCATAGGCATCAAACTTGATGGAAATTGGTAAATCACCCATGAAGAATCCAAGCGGAATCATGGCGATGATGCAAATCGCCGTCACCCAGTGAAGGGTAACGGCGACGCTATCATAACGTGCATTGGCGCTTGCCATCGCTTACTTCTTTTCTGGCTTGGTATCCGCCGGCAGCTGAAGCTCGCTCTCAATCGTCAGCGTCACCTCATCGCCCACCATGGGAACATATTGGGCCACGCCAAAATCGGAGCGTTTAATTTTGGTCGTCGCGCTGAAGCCAAGCTGCGGCACCGCCGCAATTGGGTTCTGACCCGCACCGTTAAAGGTCACATCGAGCACCACGGGTTTGGTGACACCGTGAATGGTCAGGTCACCCGTCACTTTTCCTTTGGTGGCCGAGGTTTTTTCAACCTTGGTGGAAACAAACGTGGCCGATGGGAATTTTGCCGCGTCGAACCAGTCGGCACCGACGAGTTTTTTCTCCAGCTCGGCGCTGTTGGTGTCGATGCTGGCGATATCGATCTTCACATCGAGTTTGCTTTTTTCCGGCGCTTTGGCGTCAAATTCTAAGGTGCCGGTGATAACATTAAAGCGGCCATAATACTGCGAAAAACCCATGTGGCTAAGGCCGAATAGCACGTTGGTGTGCGAATTATCGATCATGTATTTGCCCGATGGCACTCCATCAAGCGAGGTGCTGGGCGCGGTGAAAGCAAGCGCGCAGCTTGAACCGATAATAAGGGCAGTGGCTGCCGCTGCCGCAATAAAACGATGACGCATATTTTTCTCCCTTATTCGTGATTCATAAGGCGTTACTCGTAACCGTATAAATATTCCGTAATGATTTTCCCTGAATCCTGAATCCTGATCCCTGAAAATCACACGCGCATGGGCATGATAACATAAAGTGCGCCCACATCGGCCGGGTCACGCACGATGGTGGGTGAGTTGGAATCAGCGAACACAAACTGCGCGGTTTCGCCTTCCACCTGCGCCATCATATCGAGCAGGTAGCGGCTGTTGAAGCCAATCTCCACCGGATCAGCACCGTAAGAAACGGAAAGCTCTTCCGTTGCCGTGCCTTGCTCGGCCGAGCTTGCGGAGAGCGTGATTTTGCTGCCAGCCAGCGCCAGCTTAATGCCACGCGATTTTTCAGAAGTAATAACCGACACACGATCGACCGCGCGGGCGAATTCTTTGCCGTCCACTTCCATCACCTTATCGTTACCGGTGGGAATCACGCGTTCATAATCTGGGAAGGTGCCGTCGATGAGCTTGCTGACCAGCACCGCGCCGCCAAGGGCGAAGCGGATTTTGCTTTCGGAAAGCGAAATCTCGACTTTTTCGCCACCCTCTTCCACCAGCTTGTAAAGCTCGCTGACGGTTTTGCGCGGAATAATAACGCCTGGAATTTGCTCGGCACCCTCGGGCAAGCCCACTTCCATGCGCGCCAAACGGTGACCATCCGTCGCCACAGCGCGCAGCACGGCGGCACCTTGATTGTTGGCGGCATGCAAATACACGCCGTTCAGGTAATAACGTGTTTCTTCGGTAGAAATTGCGAAGCGGGTTTTTTCGAGCAGCGCTTTGCATTCCGCCGGCGTGATGCTGAATTTGTGGCCCAGATCACCTTCGGCCATGACAGGAAAATCATCAACCGGTAAACTGGCGAGCGAGAATTTGGATTGGCCAGCGGTGATGGTGAGTTTGCCTTTGTCGCTATGCGCCAGTTGAACGTTTGAACCATCGGGCAGTTTGCGGATGATTTCATAGAACATGTGCGCGGGCACAGTGGTGGCGCCTTTTTCGCTTACCTGCGCCGCCACTTTTTCGACCACGGCGATATCCATGTCGGTCGCGGTGAGGCTGAGGCCGCTATCGGCATCGAGCCGCACGTTGGCCAGAATAGGAATGGTGCCGCGACGTTCAACCACTGACTGAATGGGGGCAAGCGCTTTCAAAAGCACGGCGCGTTCAATAACCAATTTCATGGTAGACTCCTTTTTATTTCCAGCGGGCGCGGATGGTTCTAACTTGCGTGCTGCTTCTGACATGGATCCTCCCGCGATGATATTTGTTGTCTTTTTGTATCGAAAACCCCAATGGATTGCCAAGCGAATTTGTGGTTATGCACAGCTTCGCTGTGTTTTTGTTCGCGCTTAGGCGCCGCGCATGCTTTCGGCCTCAATGGCCGTGTCGTTTGCTGATGCCTATGCTCAGCAAACTTCGCTAAAGCGCCATTCTACCAACTACTAGTTTCTTTTAAAAAACACCCACAACGCCGAAGCGAAACCGCGTTTTCGCGTAGGTGTTGACAATTTTCTTGCCGCTTCAAAGTACACTGAGCGAAGCGAAGGACTTTGAAGCGAGCAGGCTAAGCCTGCGACTGCAACATCCGCATCAGCAGTTCCACATCATCGGCGAATTCCTTATCGAGGCGCGATAATTCATCGATGCGTTTCACCGCGTGCATTACCGTCGTGTGATCTTTTCCGCCAAACTTGCGGCCAATTTCGGGCAGCGATTTGGTGGTCAGTTTCTTCGACAGATACATGGCAATTTGACGCGGACGCGCAATAGCCACGCTGCGACGCGCGCTGTGCATGTCGCTCACCTTGATGTTGAAGTGACCAGCGACTTTTTTCTGAATGTCTTCAATGGTGATGCGACGATCATTCGCACGCAGAATATCGTGCAGCACTTCTTGGGTTGATTCCAGCGTCACTGGGCCACCGATGAGGGTGGAATGCGCCACCACGCGGTTCAATGCACCTTCCAGTTCGCGCACATTGCTGGTGATTTTATGCGCCAAAAATTCAAGCACACGGGTGGGCACATGGGCGCCCGGAACTTTTTCCAGCTTGGCTTGTAAAATACCCAAACGCAATTCGTAGCTGGTGGCGTGAACATCGGCCACAAGCCCCCAGCCAAGGCGGCTGCGCACGCGTTCTTCCATGCCTTCAAGGTCGGCCGGTGAACGGTCACCCGAAATGATGAGCTGTTTATGCTGATCGACAAGCGCGTTAAAGGTGTGGAAGAATTCTTCCTGCGTTGAATCTTTGCCGGAGATGAACTGAACATCATCGACCATCAGCACATCGACGCTGCGGAAATATTCCTTGAACGACATGGTATCCTTCGTGCGGATGGCGCGAATGAACAGATACATGAATTTCTCGGCCGACAGATACACCACTTTGCGCGATGGATCGGTTTTGCGAATATGCCATGCAATAGCGTGCATGAGGTGGGTTTTGCCCAGACCAACGCCACCGTAGATAAAGAGTGGGTTGCTGCCGGGAGCAACGGTTGCTGATTCAGCCACGCGACGCGCGGCGGCATGCGCCAGTTCGTTCGGCTTGCCCACCACGAAATTATCGAACGTATAACGTGGGTCGAGTGGTGCGGAAATCGCATCAGGGTTGATGGGTTTGTCTTCGTTAGCAGCGGCGCCGAGCATGGCGGCTTCCAAACCGGCAGGGGTTTGCTGAGGATGCGACTGTGGCTGCGCAGAACCAGCAACGGGCACGGGTTCGGCCTTCACGAAAATATCAACCGAGTGAACGGTTTGATCTTCCTGGCACCAGAAGCGCAGAATGTTATCGGCATAGTGGGCAATAATCCACTCGCGCATAAAACGTGTGGGCACCGTAATCATGGCCTGACCGTTTTTTACGTCGGCCAGTTTTAGTGGTTGCAGCCATGTTTTAAAAATGGCTTCGCCATAGCTAACGCGCAGACGTTCGCGCACGCGCTCCCAACGGGCAAAATGATCGGGACGGCGGGACTGGAGAGAGTTGTTATTCACGTCATTCATGATGCTTTGCCTACCTGTTCAATGCTTGAAGTTATGCTTGCTGCCACGGCAGGCGTGAGGCTTTCCAGCCATTCACCTGTCCGCGTTGATAATTGTTATTAATGTCGCCCTCGAACCCACCTTCAATGTTGTAGCATTGCGTATAGCCCGCTGCCGTGGCGGCAATCGCCGCATCGGTTGAGCGTCCGCCAGTTTTACAGAGGAAGTAAAGCGGTGCGGTTTTATCGGGCACTGCGGCTTCCAACTGTTCCACGAAACGAGGATTGAGATCAAAATTGGGGTAGAATTTCCAGGAAATCGTTTTAACGTTTTTTCCCAATGAATCGAGTGATGGAACGCCCGCAAACGACCATTCGGCCTGAGTGCGTACATCAACAAGTTGGGTGGATTCGTTGCTCGTCAGAGCGCTCCAGGCATCAACCGGTGAAACATCACCAGCAAATAAGGGAGAATCGGCACGGGCAATAGAGGCCATGGGTTCACCTTCAACGTCAATGAATGGTTAGTATTGATCCGGAAGAACTCCGGACAATAAAAATCTATTGGCGAACCCACATGGGCCGCGACACACACAAAAGTAGTATTAAGGCTGAATCGTTATGCAGCGACGGTCAGCGCTTTAACGCGCTGGGCCAGACGGCTGACCTTACGCGATGCCGTTGCCATTGGCAGAACGCCTTTGGTCACGCCGCGCATGATTTCTGGTTGAGCCGATTTCAAAGCTGCTTTCGCATCCGTAGCGTTACCGCCAGCGATCGCCAATTCAACCTTCTTGATGAAGGTACGAATACGGCTGACGCGCGAACGGTTCACTGCCGTCCGGGTAGCGGTTTGTCGGATACGTTTTTTTGCCGACTTATGATGTGCCATGGTAAACCCACTTTATTCATTAATGTTGTTTAACTTTTTTGACCGACGTTTTTTGACAAAAACTTATTAACCAAAAATTTCCATCACTTTTTTAATCGATCATTCTTTGCTTGCCCGGTATCGAAGCGTTCATAGCTCGTCTTCCGAGGAGCGTGAAACTAACGACGGTCACCTCACCCGTCAAGCGCTTTTGTTGGGCCCAGCAAAAAGATTTTTTTTGACACGCCAAACCCCCAAAAACACTAGGATTTTTGCCCTATTGCGCACTAGCGTTGGCATTGCGGGCACCAGTAAGTTGCACGCCCCGCGTGAGTGGTGGTTTGAATCATCGCGCCACATTTGAAACAGGGTTCACCATCGCGTCCGTAGACATTAAAATGATGTTGAAAATATCCTCCCTCATTTTGCGCGCCGACATAATCACGCAGGGTGGAACCGCCGGACTTAATAGCGGCGCTTAATGTGGTGCGAATGGCACTGATGATAGCGGCGGATTTGGCTGCACATTTACAGGCGGCTGTATTTGGATTAACCTTTGATAAATATAGTGATTCACTGGCATAGATGTTACCCACACCCACCACCAGTTTCTGGTCCATCAGCACGGGTTTAATGGGGCCTTTGCGCCGTGCCAGCGCCGCCGATAAATATGCCGGGGTGAACTGCTGTAAAAGTGGCTCCGGCCCTAGATGATAGAGCAATTCATGGGTGGCTTCATCGCCCTCTTCCAACCAGTCCATGAGGCCAAAGCGGCGCGGGTCATGAAATGCCGCAATCAGGCCATTTTCGAAGTGAATAAGCACATGATCATGTGTTTTTGGCGCGTATTTAGGCCCTTTTTGCACCGTTAAACTGCCCGACATGCCCAAATGAACGAGCAAAACCCCCTTTCGGGGGCTTTTTTGGCCCATTTTCGCAATATCGATAAGTAAGTACTTCGCCCGACGGCGCACATTGGTGATGGTTGCGCCCGTTACATGCCCCTCCAGCCCCTTGGGAATGGGAAAGCGTAAATCACGCCGACGCACGGTGACGCTGGCGACTTTTTCACCTTTCACGGCTTTTAGCAATCCGCGACGGGTCGTTTCTACTTCCGGTAATTCGGGCATCACACTCTCCTCTGTTTCATCATCGCGAGGCCGATAGGCCGTGGCAATTGAGTTTTTGTCATCCTAGAGTGAAACGAAGGATCTGGATTCTTCGCTTTGCTCAGAATGACAGTTTCTGGATTGCCATGCCGTCCTACGACGGGACAGGCTTCCTCGCAATGACGAAAGAACAAGCCTTGTTCTCTCGTCAAAAACACGCTACTCGCAACGAATATGGAAAATCAGCAGCAACAAACACATTTCGGCTTCCGCACAGTCGACGCTACGGCAAAACAGGGCATGGTGGGCGGCGTTTTCTCGTCGGTCGCGGAAAGTTATGACGTGATGAACGACCTGATGTCGGGCGGGCTGCATCGTTTGTGGAAGAATGAATTCGTGCGCAACGTGCGCGCCAACGCGAGCGCGGCCATTCTGGATTTAGCGGGCGGCACCGGTGATATTGCTGTGCGACTCAAAGCACGCACCGGCGCGAGCGTTACGGTGTGCGACATTAACGCCGACATGCTGACTGTGGGTCGCGCGCGCCAGTTTGATAAAGGTGAAGCAGAAAATTTACGTTGGGTGTGCGGCAACGCGGAACATTTGCCCGTGCCTGATAGCTCACTGGATGTGATTACCATTGCCTTTGGTTTGCGCAACGTGACCAACACCCAGCAAGCGCTGAATGATGCGTATCGCGCGCTGAAACCGGGCGGACAATTTCTGTGTTTGGAATTCAGCAAAGTGACCGTGCCGATGATGGCAAAAATTTATGATGCGTATTCGTTCCACGTCATTCCAAAAATTGGTGAGCTGGTGGCGAAAGATAAAGACTCGTATCAATATCTGGTGGAATCGATCCGCCAGTTTCCTGATCAGGAAACATTGCTGGGCATGATGAAAAAAGCCGGCTTCGAAAAAGCGAAATACACCAACCTCACCTTCGGCACCGTGGCCATTCACCAGGGCTGGCGCATTTGATGCGTTCAAAATTGAACATTGTCATTCCCGAGCTAGCAAAGCCCAAACGCGCCAGCGTTTGGCAGCGGCGCTTCATCGGGAATCCAGTAAAATACTTGGTCTGGATCCCCGCCTGCGCGGGGATGACAAAAGTGAGAGGTTCGCGTGCTTCGTAATTTAAAATATAGTCTGCGCCTGCTTTCCATCGGCTGGACATTGGCGCGGCACGATGCACTGTTCGGGCTCGACGCGCTGACGCTTTCGCTGCCCACACGACTGGCCATCAAACTCATCACCAAACGCAATCGCCATTTACGCCGTGGCCAACGTCTGTCGCTGGCATTGCAGAAATTGGGGCCAAGTTTTATTAAACTTGGTCAGGCACTTTCTACCCGCGCCGACCTGGTGGGCGATGATGTGGCCGCTGATTTGGCCGAACTGCAAGACCGCCTGCCACCCTTCGCCACCGCCATTGCCCGCGCCACCGTGGAAGAAGAGTTGGATGGAAAAATAGCAGACCTGTTTTCATCATTCGATGATGTTGCCGTGGCCACCGCTTCCATCGCGCAGGTGCATTTTGCCGAAACGCTGGATGGTAAAAAAGTGGCCGTAAAAATTCTGCGGCCACATGTAGAGCAAGCCTTCGCGCGCGATGTGGAATTGTTTTTATGGATGGCCACGCAAGTGGAGAAACGTTTGCCACGCTATCGTCGCCTGAAGCCAGTGGCGATGATTGATACCTTCGCCAAAACCACCTTGCTGGAAACCGATTTGCGTTTTGAAGCCGCCGCCGCCGATGAGCTGCGCGAAAATAGCAAAGATGACCCTGACTTTTATGTACCCACGATTGAGTGGCATTTAACGGCGCGCCGCGTACTGACCATGGAACGTATTGTTGGTTTCTCGGCTGGCGATATTGAGGGCATGAAGGCTGCTGGCATCAACCCCGATGCGACGATGAAAAAAGCCGCACGCGCGTTTTTCACGCAAGTCTTCCGCGATGGATTTTTCCACGCCGATATGCATCCGGGAAATTTATTTGTGCTGCCCGATGGGCGCTTAGCGCCGGTTGATTTTGGCATCATGGGTCGCATCACCCATGCCGACCAATTAACGCTGGCGCAAATTCTGTGGGGCTTCATGCAGGGTGATTATGATTTGGTGGCCAAACTGCACCACGACGCCGGGTGGATTCCGCCGCATGTGTCGTTGCCGCTGTTCGCCCAAGCCTGCCGCGCCGCTGGTGCGCCCATTATGGGTAAGGCGCTGAATGAAATTTCCGTCGGCAAATTGTTTGGTCAGGTGATTGCCATTGCCCAAATGTTCGAGATGGAAGCACAGCCGCATTTATTCCTGCTGCAAAAAACCATGGTGACGGCGGAAGGTGTGGGGCGCCTGCTGAACCCCGACGTGAATATGTGGCAGGTGAGCGAGCCGCTGATTAAAGCCTGGGCCGAAGAAAACCTGTCGCCACGCGCCCGCGCCAAAACCTTTGCCCGCGAATTGCGGCAAGTGCTGGCCGATACACCGCGCATGCTGATGGCGCTGAAGGCGCTGGTGGAACGTGAGCTTGAAGCCAAGAACTGAGAGCCGACAGCTAAAGGCTGTCATGCCGCACTTGTTGCGGCATCCGCGCGAGCTAAGTGCACAGACCCCGCAATAAATGCGGGGTGACAGCATCAGGTTGTTGCTTGCACCCACGCCCATAATCCACTAAATACATTGCTCGTTTGTAAATCATGGAATTTCACATATGGCACTTCCACGCAGTGTATTACTCATCATCACCGGATCGGTCGCGGCTTATAAATCGCTGGAGCTGATTCGCCTGTTGAAAGCGCGTGGCGTGGCCGTCACCACCATTCTTTCCAAAGGTGGGGCGAAGTTTATTACGCCGCTTGCCGTGTCATCGCTCACCGGCACCAAAACCTATGATGATTTGTTCAGCCTAACGGATGAAGTGGAAATGGGGCATATTGAATTATCGCGTGTGGCCGATGTGATTTTGGTGGCGCCCGCAAGTGCCAACATCATGGCGAAAATGGCGGGCGGCATTGCCGATGATTTGGCGACGACTGCTTTATTAGCGACCAACAAGCCCGTTATCATCGCCCCGGCCATGAACCATAAAATGTGGCATCACGCCGCCACGCAGCGCAATTTAGCGCAATTGAAAAAAGATGGTGTGCGCGTGATTGAACCGACCGAAGGTGACATGGCCTGCGGCGAATTCGGCATGGGCCGATTGGCGGAACCGGCCGATATCATCAAAGCGCTGGAGCAGTTCCGCAGCGGTGCGCTAAGCGGCAAACGCGCCATTGTCACCAGCGGCCCAACGCAAGAGGCGATTGATCCGGTGCGCTATATCGGCAATCGATCATCCGGCAAGCAAGGCCATGCTATTGCCGAGGCACTGGCAAACGCGGGCGCGGACGTCACGCTTATTCATGGGCCGGTTTTGTTGCCAACGCCGCACGGCGTGACGGCTATTGAGGCGCATGATGCCGATGCCATGCTGGCCGCCGTGGAAGCGGCCCTGCCCGCCGATATTTTTGTGGGCGCTGCCGCCGTGGCCGATTGGCGACCCGCCACCACGGCTTCGCAGAAACTGAAGAAACAGAACATGCTCGACACGCTGACGCTGGAATTTGTGCCCACGCTGGATGTGCTGGGCAGTGTTGCCCAACATAAAAACCGCCCCGTATTGGTGATTGGCTTTGCTGCCGAGACCGACCAGGTGGCGGTGAATGCCCGCGCCAAACGCTTACGCAAACAATGCGACTGGCTGCTGGCGAATGATGTTTCCACCGCCGTTTTCGGGGCCGATGATAACGAAGTGCTGGTGATAAGCGCGGAAGGTGAAGAAACCTGGAAGCGTCAAAGCAAGGCCGATATTGCCGCGAAAATCGTCGAAAAAATCGTCCATCATTTTAGTGCCACTAAACTTGTGAAAGGAAAATCTGCATGAGCAACGTCACCATCGCCGTTACCCGTTTGGACCATGCGAAAGATTTGAGCCTGCCCGCCTATGCCACGCCGCAAAGCGCTGGCATGGATTTGCTGGCCGCCATTGGCGAACCCATGACGCTGAAACCCGGCGAACGTAAACTGGTGCCCACTGGGCTGACGATTGCCCTGCCCGATGGCTATGAAGCGCAGATTCGCCCGCGTTCGGGCCTTGCCTTTAAAAACGGCATTACGGTGGCCAATGCGCCGGGCACTATCGACGCCGATTATCGCGGTGAAGTGGGTGTGCTGCTGGTAAATTTGGGCAGCGAGCCATTCGTCATCGAGCGCGGCATGCGCATTGCCCAAATGGTCATTGCCACTTACACTCGCGCCACGTTTAGTGAAGTGCTGGAACTGCCAAGCACCCAACGCGGCGCTGGCGGCTTCGGTTCCACCGGCACGCAAGGATAACGCGATGCTCGTTCCATCGAAGAAAATTTTCTACGCGCTCGAGGCCGTGCTTTACATTGCCTATAACGGAAAAGAGCAGGCGGTGGCGGGTGGTGAACTGGCCGATGCGCAAAAGCTGCCGCCACGTTATTTAGAACCCATGCTGCAAAAGCTGGTGCGTGCCGGTGTGCTGCGCGGCGTGCGCGGGCCACAAGGCGGTTATATGCTGGCACGCGAGCGTCGGCGTATTACCCTTGCTGATATTTCCGCCGCACTGGTTGACAGTAAAGACCTGCC
>CANEUT010000029.1 GCA_947441895.1 Rickettsiales bacterium
CCGCTTTTCGTGGCGCCATCTATCTGGCGCTCGCGTTATTCATTCTTACCCTCACCATCATTGCTTCTCTGAACACCGAAAAAAGTCGCCCGGGTATCGACCTTTCCATGAATGGCTCGCGGGTGTTGATTGGGCTGAGCATCGTCACCTCAAACTATGGGTTTAACAGCCCACTTTATGGTTATTACAAGCCCGTATATGATATTTTCTATACGCAAAAAACGCATGGCTGGGATGAAGTAAACGCGCTGATTGTCAAAGCACTTGCAGTGAAGCCCGAAACGCTTTCACCGGACACCCTGACCATGGGATTTAATGAGCTGAACAGCGATGATAAGGGTATTATTCTTTGGCACTGGGCGGCATTTGCCGCTTTTGGCCCGCATTTGGAAAGCATCTATCTGCTCTATTTTGTGCTGATGGCGACGTCGATGGCCATCTTCTGGCTGGCACACCGCCGCGATGAAGCCGCGCTGATGCTGCTGCCGCTTTATGCGCTGGCCCATATGGCACTGGCGGCCTATGTGCTGGCCGGAAACCCGAACGTGATGGGCACATTGCTTACCTCGCGCCCCTTTTCCATGCTGGCCACGCTACCGGCGCTGCATCTGGCGCTGCTCATGCTGCGCGGGCGGCATTTTTCGCCGTGGTTAGCCGCCGGAGCCATCTATCAAATCGCGTTTATATTGCTGGCAATCAGCGTTCGCTCATCGGCAAAAACACAAGTGATACTTTTGTTGATGCTGGCGGCAGTACTATTACTACGCTGGGTTTGGAATCATCACCATGCGTTAAAAATAAACCGCCATCTGCTGCGCCAGCCCTTCCTTTGGATTACCGCCTTATTAGTTATGGGAAGCATGGCCAGTAGTATTTTTTATACGGCGGCGGTACCGTTGGATATTCGTAGCCGCACCATCACCGGCCATGTCATGTGGCATGCACTCATCGCTGGTTTTGTGCTTGATAAAAGCCTTCTGACTGATGATCTTTACCAGTTTGCGAAGGCCTATCGCCCCTACACCAAACCGCCCGAACATGATGAGCTATCCTTCATTTCTGTGCTTGGATTCTATAAGCAGCAGTTTCATCAGGATATCGGAAAAATTGTTTTTGGCCCCACCTCGAACTTTGATCCGGCGGGGGGGGCCATGAATTTTGGTCCTGCTGATGGCCGCAACGATAAGGTTTATGAGCAGGCGGCGCGTCAGCTTTTTTTCCATGAGCTAAAGCGCCGACCGCTAGCAATAGCGCATCTGTTTATGGTCACCAAAACGATTGAGCTGCACGACATGACACGCAATGTGATGGGTGAAATGCAGCATCAACGCAAGCTTGCACTTTCTTTTGCCGTTGGGCTGCTGGGCGGCACTTATTGGTTACGGTCGCTTAAAACAGCCGCGCCGCTGATTATCGTCGGGCTTATGGTGTCAACCATTCCAGCTTACCTTTTTGTGCCCGCCACCCACACGATGTATGACTATGCGCCCTATTTCTACATCGGCTTCTTAAGCATCGCGGTAACGGCTGGCGCGCTAACATCCGCCGCCGCGCAGCACGTTTTAAAACGCAGCGCTGGCTAGAAGAATGCCAGACCAACCGCGCCTTTGTAGTTATACGAAGGCACGCCATATTGGTCGGCGAAGTCCCACGTCGCCGCGTTCCATGCCACATCATCCACCACAATCACACCCCCGGGAGTCAGCTTGCGCTTCGACTCAACAAACTCCAGCATCATATGGTTATAGGTGTGGTCGGAATCATGGTAGAACATGTCGATTTCTGGCAGTGAGTCGACCAGCGGTGGCAGAAGCTTCTTAGCGTCGCCCACATGCACGTGGAACCGATGCGCCAGCACATCGGGCACTAGCCAGCCGGATGATTTGCCTTCGGGAACTACCACGCCATAGACGCGGTTTTTCTCGGTCCAGGCAGGGTTGTTAGAATCAAAAATGGGCGACATATCGACCACGTGCAGATTGCCTTCTTCGCCATTCTTAGCAAGCGCCAGCATCATAAATGCGCTGGAAAGGCCATTGCAAACGCCAGTCTGCACCACGGTTTTTGGCTTCAGCTTGCGAATCACCCAATAAAGGAAAATGGCATCGGCCATATTCACCCAGCCGGGCTTATAATAGGCACCATATTTCTTCTCGAGATCGGCAAGATAGCGCTCGGTCTCGCCGATGCGATCCATCACCTGCTGATAGCCGGGAACGGTTTTAGCTTCGTCCATCGCGGTATCAAGAATGGTTTGCCACACGCTGTCATCCACCGTGTCGCCATTGGCGAGCGCTGCGATTTCTTTGTAGAGCACGTTCTGGCAGTCCGGATTGAAATTAAGAATTTTGCCGGGGAAGTTACGCACCACATTCGCATCATAATTAGGGTGCGAGGTGTTGTAGGTTTTCTCATCGAGCAACAGCGGCTTGATTTGCATGGCTTCAAGGAAGTTTTCGCTGGCATCGGCGCCGGTGCGCTCGGTTGGCGGGCCTTGGAACGAAAGGGCAGCCTTATCATAAGCCGGCGCACCTTCGCCCGCCGCAACATTACGGGTGCTTAACATGTACAGCAGCTGATAGGAGATTTCGGCCTGCGTTTTTTGCACCATCACCAGATTTTCCATCAAATCGGCAAGCTTGCTCAGCTTGGTGTTAAACAAATCCGACTGGTTAGCCACGCCTTCGCGAATTTCGGCGAGAGACTGGGTTGAGTCATCGAGATTCTTCATCAGGCGTTGGGCCGTGCGCAGCGGATTCATAAAAACTCCAGCAAAATAAAGGTTCGAAGCGGCTTTATAAAGAGCGCCCCCCCAATCCGCAAGCCTTAAATCGGCACAATTGCTTGACGCATCGCGCCAGCAATCGCTATGGTCGCGCAATGCTTGGAAGCTTACGATATATCATGGCGCTACTGGTGGCGATTGCCCATTTATGGCGCGGTCAGATTGACCCCGCTGCCCATTATGGTGTTTTTTGCTTTTTTATCATCAGCGGATACCTCATCACCCGCATTCTCTGTGAAACCTATGCATTCTCAGCCTCTGGGCTGGCGCGCTTTGCGCTGAACCGCTTTTTGCGTCTTTATCCTGCCTATGCCGTTGTTTTTATGCTGTCGCTTGGGTTGCTGTTTTTTGCGTCGGCCGAGGCGCTCAATTATTCCGGCGGCATGCTGCAAATGAACGATGCAAACTGGCAGGCATGGCTTTATAACATCATTATTTTTGGCGTTGCCCACCTGCATGTCGATGGTGGCGATTCGGTGCTGGCCGCGCGGCTGGTAAACAACATCTGGTCGGTCAGTATCGAGCTATGGTTTTATTTGCTGATGGCGCTGGGCCTTTCGCGCACGCCCAAATTATCGCTTCTGTGGTTTATCGCCGGCATTGGTTACATGGTTTATGGGTTTTATCACCATTACAGCTTCTATGATTTTTATTTACCAGTGCCCGCAGGCATTCTGCCGTTCAGCATTGGCGCCTGCATCTATCACCTACTGAAGCGCTGGCACCTGCCAAGCGCTATGCATCACCCATGGATGATTGCTTCCACCATCGTATGGATTGGTGTGTATGGCGCCGGTGCTCATGGATTCTATGACCCTGAGCGTGCGGGGCTCTATTTGTCGCTAATTCCTAGCGCCGCACTGGTGATTGGCTGCCTGCATTACCTGCCTGCCCGCGCCGCGCCATGGTCGCAACGCATCGATAAACTACTCGGCAATCTTTCCTATCCCCTGTTTCTGGTGCATTGGACGGTAGCGGTGTTCATTCTTTGGGTTTATCCACTCGCCCAACCTCAGCTTGATGCTGGGTGGCTGCTGGTGCTATCGCTTTTGCCCACCCATGTGCTGGCATGGGCAATCTATCGCTATGTCGAAAAGCCAATTGAGGTTCTGCGGGCACGCGTACGCAACGCATAGAATCATATCATTCCTGTTTTCGTTGACTATCCGCCATGCGGCCGCTAGTCCAGCAGGCATGAGCAAGTTAAGCACAAAAACTGCGCTGCGCGACATCGCCCAATCATTCCGCACCATCGATATGGCGGCGTTTTTAGCGTGGGATGATATTCGCGAGCGTTATGTACGCACCTTCCTGGGCCCACTGTGGATTGTACTTTCCACCGGCATTTGGTTTGCGGTGATGGGCTTTGTGATGGGCAACATCTTCGAGCAAAAGCTGGCTGACTATCTGCCCTATCTGGTGTGCGGGCTGGTGATTTGGCTACTTATTTCAAGCTGCATTTCCGAAGGGTCGATGGTGCTGCTGGTGGCCAAACGGCTCATTGTTTCCTACCACCTGCCCATCTTCACCAACTTCCTGCGCTTTATCATCCGCAACCAAATTATCTTCCTACATAATGTGGTCATTCTGGCTATTGTGCTGCTTATTTTTCCGCAGCCGCTGAATGGGGCCACTTGGCTGGTGATTCTTGGAATTGCGCTGAACACCATCATTCTCACCTCCGGTGCGGTGCTGCTTTCGCTGGCGAACATCCGCTATCGTGATACGCAAATGGTGATTACCAATGCGCTGCAAGTGCTACCTTATGTGACGCCCATTTTCTGGCATCGCGAAATGCTGAAGAACCATATGTGGGTAGCTGACTGGAACCCCGTTTACCACATGATTGAAATTATGCGTGCCCCGCTGCTGGGGAATAGCCCCAGTGATCTTTCATGGATGGTGACCGTAGGCCTTGCCGTTGTTCTGCCGCTGATCGCGGCCATCAGCTTCATCAATTTCCGCCACCGCATTATTTTCTGGATATAGGGCTAAGAACGCACCATGGCACGCATTGTTGTTGATCATATCCACGTTCGCTATCCCATTCTGCAGGATCAATATCGCTCCATGCGCCGCGCGATTATGCGCACGCTCAGCGGCGGCAAGCTCTATAAAAAAGATACGCATATGGAAGTGGTGCATGCGCTACACGGCGTTTCGTTCACGCTTGAAAATGGTGATCGGTTGGGGCTGATTGGGCGCAACGGCGCGGGCAAATCAACCCTGCTGAAAACGCTCGGCGGATTTATTCTGCCCGAAAGCGGCGATTTAAACGTTACTGGCAACATCACCTCGCTTTTCAGTGTGGCTGGCGGCATGGATGATGAACGCACCGGCTATGATAATATTTTCCTCACCGGCCGCCTGCTTGGCATCAGCCGCGCCGAGATGATGAAGCACCTGCCCGATATTGAAGAATTCTCGGAACTGGGCGAGTTTCTTTCGGTGCCCGTGCGCGCCTATTCCGATGGCATGAAAATACGTTTGGGCTTTGCGGTGTGCACCTGCCTCACGCCCGATATTCTGCTGCTCGACGAGGCGATTGGCGCGGGCGATGCCCACTTTGTGGAGAAAGCCAGTAAACGCGCCCAGAAGCTGTATGATCGCTCCAGCATCATGGTCATTGCTTCGCACGCGCCGGAAATTATCACGTCGCTGTGCAACAAAGTCATGTGGCTCGACCACGGGCGGGTGATGATGATTGGCCCAGTGAATGAAGTGATGAACGCTTACATGAAAACCAATAGCGACGATGCGCTGGTGGGCGCCGCTTAAGCGATTCCGCTGCGATCAACAATCATTTCCGCGAAGGCGAACGAACTTGTGAAGGCTGGCGAAATGGTGTTCAGCACATGCAGCGAATGCTCGCTGCTCTCAAAAATATAATCCATCTCCAGCATGCCGGTTTTGCGATTCACCAGCTGCGGACGAATGCCCGCTTTTCTGGTGGGCACCATGTCTTCCATCTTCAGCGATGGCATCAGCTTGCGCGCTGTATTAAAGAAGGTGCGCTTGGTATATTTGGCCAGCTCCATGTGGGTGAGCTTGCGGAAATTCTGTTTATTCCGGCCATACATGCCGGCGAACATGGCCATAATTTTTGCCGTTTCCGCCAGATTGATACCATCCAACCCATGATAATTCTCGCGACCCAGCGCAGGAATGGCGGTGGGGCCCAAATACACATCGCCGCTAATCACCCGCGTTAAGTGAATTCCCAGAAACGGCAGCGAGGTATCGGGCACCGGATAAATATTCGCGCGCACCTTATGCTGCGTTTCTGAGTTCAACTTCCAGTAAATGCCCTTGAATGGCACCAGCGCATAATCATGAGCCAAATCAAACATGCGCGCCACACGGTCGGCATAGGCTCCCGCACAATTGAACAGATAGCCGTAAGCATAGGTGCCAGCCGTGGTGGTGACTGTTTTTTGCTGCGGGTTAATGGCGTTCACCTCTGCAGCAAAAATAAACGTCACGCCTTTTTCTTCCAGCAGCAGCCTTAATTTTTGCACTACCGATGCACTATCAATCACCGCCGTATCGGGGCAGTAAATTGCTGCAGCGGCGGGTGCAGCAAACGGCTCAATTTCTGCAGCTTGCTGCGGTGTGAACCGCACGGCAGTGATGCCATTATCACTCGCGTTCTTCAGCAGCCGCTCCACCGATGGCAGTTGCGATTCATCAGTCGCCAGCACCAGTTTGCCACTGCGGTTATAGGCAATGCCGTGGGTGAGCGCGAATTGCTGCATGCGCGCCGCGCCGGCAGCGCACACTTTTGCCTTCAGCGTATCGGCGCCATAGAAAATGCCGCAATGCATGACCCCGCTGTTGCGGCCACTGGCATGCACGCCCGCGCGCGCTTCTTTTTCCAGAATGGCGATGTTCATCTTCGGGTTACGTTGCAGCAATTCCTGAGCTGTTGAAAGCCCCACAATGCCTGAACCCACAATCACCACATCAAACGTTGCTGGCTGCATGGTTACACTCGGAAATAGGGGCGGCAGAAGGTTAGCAAGCCGCGCGGCACATATTGGCGCATCCAATAAAACAAACTATGCACGCAAATGCGCCAAAACAACAATGGCGTCATATACCACGAAAATTCAGGCTTTAGTAAAAGCCAGAGATTCGAAAAATTATATTTGGGCAGCATGGCGCTCGCGCGTGCCAATTGCCCCTGCGATGGGTGACGTTCCTTGAAAAGCCGCACCATCGATGCCGTAACCTGCTTTTGCTCGGCCCAGTTAAAGCGGCCGTGTGAAAGGCTTTTGGCTTCTTCCAACCGGCAGGTGGAAAGCATTTCCGGCGTGAACACAAAATCGTCCGTATAGGCAAAAAGCAAATAAAGCATGAGATCGGAATGCCATTTCAGCTCAGGGATAAGTTTATTATATTCCAACACCCGCGAACGACGAAGCGCCACCGCACCACCGTTAAAGTAAGCGGTGGTACGCTTATTCTGCGCAACATATTCGGCCGGTGTGTAGCGTTTTTCCACTTGCGGGAAGGTAAGAATGAGGGGGTCGCTGAATTGACCCCGCGCTTCATTCCACGTCATGGAATTGCCGCAGACCATGCTGATGCCTGGGTATTTCTCGATCATGGCGCGGCAGATTTCCACTTCCCGCTCGCTGTACCAATCGTTCGACGAACACATGATAATGAATTCCGAAGTGGCCGCTTCCATGCCCACGTTAATGGCGCCAATGACGCCAAGATTCTTGGGGTTCTGAATGAATTTAATCAGCCCGGGGTGCCTGGTGACATAGGATTCGATGAGCGACCGGCTATCGTCCGTCGAGGCATCATCCACCACAATGATTTCGTCATACGGGCTGGTTTGGGCAAGCAAACTGTCAAGCGCTTTGGGCAGAGCCGCGCTATCATTATAATTGGGCACAACGGCCGAGAACGTGACCATGAATCACTCGGGATAAGTTGATTTTCTTTAGCTTGTGACAGATTTTTGTGCGTTACGCCAGAGCGATAATACGCTATCCACCGTCCGCGCTTGGCCAACGGTCACCTGATAGCTGGAAAAACGCGCCGAATGAATGTCTGGAATGCCCTTATCGCGGTAGGAAATGGCTTTCACCAAGTCTTTCTGGGGTGCCAAACGGCGTGCCACTTCTGCATAGCTGACGTCTTCGCTGCCCGAAATTTGCTGAATGCCAACGCGCTTTTCCTGACCCATTTGCACCAGCGCTGCCACCACATCATCAATCCACACGGGGGCAAGGCTCATATCCGCGAAGGCTTCCGCCGCCTCGCCTTTCGCCCAACCGGCAAACCAACCATCAAACAGCGGCATTTCCGGCGCCATCACTTTGCTGAGGCGCAGCACGGCGCAATGGTCATGCGCGTTGCACCATTCCTCAACCACCACTTTCTGGCGGCCATATTCATTTAAGGGGCTGGTGGGCGCATTGGCTTCAATGAATGGCTTGGAACCATCGAACACCTGATTGGTGGAAAGGAACACGCAGTGGGTGCCATTCTGCTGCAATTTTTCCAGCAGCTTGATGGTTTGTGTTACGTTGATGTGGGCAGTACCCGCCGGATCGCTCTCGCACTGGTTCATGCGCGCCAATGCGGCGCAAAAAAACACAACATCGAACCCTGTTGCATCGGGCCAGGTGGCTTCATCCGCAAGGTCAAACCCACGCGAGCGTGACCATACGGTGGCATTCGGCAAATGCTTGGCGAGCGCACCACCCACCAGCCCCGCACCAATGATAAGTGGATGTTTCATACATGCAGCCCACGAAATTCATTTTGGCAAAAAAGCGCGAAGCGATGGATACCGAGAAAAAGAAGTGTACATTTTAGTACATGACTTTTTGGAGGAGGTTCCATCGCAAGTAGGTTTGAAGCCAAAGTGAATTTATTCAAAATAAATGAAGCCATAATCGCCGGTATAGCCCCATTCCTTATAAAGGAATGCCCAGCCTTCCGGCCGGAAGAACGACTCGCAGGTGAGCTGCCAGTAAAGCAAATTCGCCTTCTCGGCCTCATTGCGATAGCTTTCCACGCACAGCCATTTTTTGTCTTTGCCCACGCGCTCCATTTCCTTCACGGCGAGCTTCAGCTCATCAATTTTCAGGTTGTGAAACGTGTTGATGGAATAGACAAAATCAAAGTAATTGTCAGGATATGGCAGTTTGGTGCAGTTGCCTTGGGTCAGGAACGGGCGAGTTTCTTCTTTCGCGTTATCAATCCCATAGTGCGAAATATCGAAGCCAGCGATTTCCACGCCCTGCACGGCATTGGTGAATTCAAACAGCAGAAACGCTTTGCCGCAGCCGATATCGAGAATTTTATCGCCCGCTTTCAGGCCATAATGCGCCGCAATATCGTTCGCCACCGACAGCCAGCGGCCGTCATATTTCATGCCGCCGTAACCATATTGGCGGTCGCCATCCCAATAATCAAAGCCCCATTCCTTGGCTTTTACGGCGCATTCGGCCTTATCGAACGAGGTCACGCGCTCAACATAATTGCGTTTGGTTTTGCTTTGGTAGGCGGCTAAAAAATCAAGCTGCTGCATAGTGTGTTTTGTCCCATTGTGCAAGATAGTCAAAGTCAGCTTTTTGCTGTGCTGACTGTATATCCCACACCAGAAACAAATCTTCAACCTTCATGGCATCCGCCCAGTTATGAATCACTATACCTTCCACGGCGGTGTGAAGCTCGGCACCGCTTTCAACCAAACGGGCGTAGAGCTGAAGACGCTTTGCGCGTGATTCAGGCATCAGAAAAATGCTGTACATGGCAATGCCTTCGATCAGGTCAATCTCGTCGTGCAGAATGCCATCAAGCACCATGGTGCAGCCGGGCATAAGGTATTCCGTGGCGGATAGCAGGAATGTCATGCCGTTTTTGGCACAATAATCACGAATGACCAGTTGCTGAATGGCCTGCGGCGCGCTGCGGCCACCCGTGTCACGCGCCGCGATGTAACCACGAAAACCGCGACGGTTTGGTATTGATGATGGGCTCATGATGCATATCTCCACGAAAAACATTTGTATGCGACAAGTTCTAGGAGTTTTGGCGCACAAGGAAGGCGCGTAGCAGCGCTACGAAACTGACTGAGCACCAAAACGACGACGAAATTGGCCATAGAAATGTTTTTCTATTCCTTAAAGCCGGTCGGCAGCTGATAGCGCAAGCCCAAACGGGTGGTGGGGCGCAGTGTAATCGGCTCAAAAAACTCACCGAGTTTTTTATCGGCATAGGGGCTGAGCACGCTTTTGAAACGGCAGTTGGATGACCAACGGGTCTCTGGCTCAATATTCACGCGGTTGCCATGCATAATGTTCTGCGTGAAAATCATCGCCTTGCCATAAGGCACATCCATGAATGGCGCATCGGCCGCAATGTGATTGTACAAGTCATCGGCGGTTTTGTCTTTCAGCTCGGCCAGTTTGCTTTGCACGCGCTCATCGGCCTCGGCATTACAGAAATACATGGATTTGGTTTTGTAGCAGCTGACATAGGGCACCCACAACACTACCTCATAAGGCGAATCACCCGACCACACATCGGAATGCAGCGGCAGCAGCGAGCTGGTGTCATCGGGCAGCTGAATGCTGAGGTTCACCCCGCGCTGCATGGCCAGTTCGTTGCCTACCAGCGTGGCCAGCGCATTGGCCGCCAGCGAGTAATAGGCCTCGCGGTACCAGGTTTCTTTTTTCATCGCGCTGATGATGGTGAGGCGGAAGCTGTTCAGCTCCTCCACCGATACATGGCGGTGCGCCGCGTTCAAGAATGCTTCCGCATCTGCGGGCTTCGGCAGCTTCAGCAGCGATGCAGCGGTTTCCGCCAGAAATTGCTGCATGCGGTCAAGCGCGGCTTTGTTCTCAACATCAATGGTGACGATGCCATTTTTCAGGAACTCTTCAATCAATGGCCGTTCCGCTGCTGGGAAGAAAGCGTTGGTAGCCGACTGCTCTTCGGCGAGTTGCACGAGGCTTAAGCTGCTGCGTTTAGTTGACATGATGTGTTTCCCTCAACTCGTGTTTTAATGCGCGCCGCAATCTGGTCACCCATCAACCCGTAGGTGCGCATCAGGTCATCCTGACCACCATAATGCTTGGCGAAAACATCATCGATGCCAAGACGCATGAGCGGTGCGTGACGCACATCGTTATCCGCAAATGTCTCAGCGATCAAACTACCTAGGCCACCAGCGAGGATATGTTCCTCCACGGTGGTCACGAACGATGCTTCGTTTGCGTAATGCAGCACGGCTTCCACATCGAGCGGTTTAATGGTGTGCAGGTGAAGCACGCGCGTTGCAATCCCTTGCGATTCCAGCAGTTCAGCCGCAACCAGCGACTGCGTGGTGCCAATGCCGGTGCTGATGATGAGCACAGGTTTTTTGGCGCCAGCGGTTGCGTCTTTCAGCAGAATGGCTTTGCCGAAGGTGAAGCCGAGCTCTGGCTTGCTCACCACTTTATCACCACCCTTTGCAAGGCGGATATAGATGGGCTGCGGCACATCAAGCGTGGTGCGCATCATACGTTCCATTTCTTCCGCGTCACTGGCGGCGAACACGGTCATGTTCGGCAACGCGCGCATAATGGCAATGTCTTCAATGGCCAAGTGGGTGGGCCCAAGCGGCGCATAGACCAAACCGCCGCCGTTGGAAATGAGGCGAATGGGTAGTTTGTGCATGCAGGCATCCACCGCCACTTGTTCGTAGCAGCGACGGGTGTTGAAGGTGGCGATGGTGTTTACATAGGGAATGTAACCGCGCAGCGCTAGACCAGCGGCCATGCCAATCACGTTGGCTTCGGAAATGCCTTCCATGAAGTAGCGATCGGGAAATTCGCGCTGCATGTCGGACAGCAAGCCGGGGCTGAGGTCGGAGCCAATAAACACCACTCGCGGATCTTTCTTCGCGAGTTCATAGACCATATCAATACAACGTTTACGCATGTTCACTCCTTATTAACCACTCGCTTTTGCGTGAGTGGAAAAATTTAAAAATCCTTATTTATGCTGCGAATGCTTTATCCATTTTTTCGAAAACGTCGGGCTTCATGCTCGACTGGTGATGCCATTTTGGATCGTTCTCGGCGAAGTCGAGGCCTTTGCCTTTCACCGTGTGGCAGATGATGGCCAACGGCTGGGTTGGGTTGGCGCGTGGTGCCAGTGCGGCACGCAATGCATCGCAATCATGCCCATCCACCTCGATGGTTTCAAACCCGAAAGCGCGCCATTTGTCGGTCAGCGGCTCAAGGTCCATAATGTCACGCGTGAAGCCCGATGATTGCACTTTGTTGTAATCGACCATGGCCACCAGGTTGGTGAGCTTGTGTTTGTTGGCGCTCATCGCGGCTTCCCATACGGAGCCTTCGTTGATTTCGCCATCACCCATGGCCACGAATACGCGGCTGCTCAGTTTTTTAGCGCGGGCGGCAAGTGCCATGCCCACGCCAATGGAAAGCCCGTGGCCCAGCGCACCGGTCGATGCTTCCACGCCGGGCACTTTGTTGGCATCGGGGTGACCACCCAGAATGCCATCGGTGCGGCAGAATTTATCCATCTCTTCTTCGGGGAAGTAGCCGTGGTCGGCCAGAATGGCATATTGCGCAATACAGCCGTGGCCCTTGCTGAGAAGGAACACATCGCGCTCTTCCCATTTTGGATTTTTAGGGTCGTGCTTCAACACGTCATCGTAAAGCACGCGCACAATTTCAATCAGCGAAAGCGTGGAACCGATATGGCCACGATTGCCACCTTTCAACATGCGCACCATCAGGCGGCGCAAATGCAGCGAACGCTCATCAAGCTTCGGCGTGTTATAGGGCGGGTGAAGATTTTCTACATGCGGCATAATATTACTTTCTCTCGTTCGTCATTTTACTACGCCGCGCTGGGGCGGGTTTTGTTCAGCTCAGCAACCAAGGCGAGCGCCGGATGGCTTAACATCGCTTCAGCTTTGGCCAGTTGCACTTGTTTTTTACTTGCCCAAGCCGCGTCATCGCTTTCGGCGACGGCCGCCGCGAAAGCACGATTACTGCGCTTTTCAGGCAAGAACTCGTTACATAAGATAAGCGCCCACCGCAACGAAAATAATGGCAAAAACGCCTGTAAACGCGTGGTAAATAGCTCGTCGGCGGCAAAAACCTGATTCAGGCGCTGCGACAAACGGTCAAGGCATGCCGGGCTCAAGGCGTGGCCGGGGTGCAAAACCGTGTCGGCCACCAGCTTCACCGGATCATCCCAGCCGAAATATTCAAAATCGATAAACGCAAGCGTTCCATCGGCTTTTTTCAGGATGTTATGGAAGCCAAAATCAGCGGGAATGAGGCAGCGTTTGGCGGCAGACAACTCGCTTTGCGCGTTGGCATAGGTAGCGTTTGCGGCACTCACTCGCTGCTGCCAGGCGCTGGCGAAGGGGCCAGCTAGGAATTGCTGCAACTGCGGTTCTGTTTCCGCCACTTCGCGCAGACGGTCGACCCGGCGAGTAATCTGGCTAATGAGCTCGGTAAGCGACAGGCATGCTTCCGCTGCGAGGGGGAAATTGCTTGCGCCATCAGCACGGCTTAACCGTGGCAAATGTGCGATAAAATCGCAGGCACCATCCACATCGGCGAGCGCGATATCGTTGGGCAACTGGCCATCCAACCAGTCATACAGCGCGAAACGGTCGGCATGGCCATGCACACGCGGCACACCCGCAATGCCATGTTCACCCATGAATTTCAGCGAAGCGATTTCAACACCCAGACGGTCGCGCCCGGCTGGTGCAGCGGGTGGATAATATTTCAGGGCAAAAACAGCGTCGCCCGCTTCCACTCGATAGATGCGGCTGTTGCCGCCACTGGCCGCATGGGTGAGCGCGGTGATGGGCTTGCCCACCAGC
>CANEUT010000030.1 GCA_947441895.1 Rickettsiales bacterium
CCGCGCCACCTCATTCAAATCGAGGGCATGGACGCGGCCGATATTCACACCATTCTGGGCCTTGCCGAAACCTATGTCACCCGCAACCGCGCGGTCGATAAGAAACACAAAATCCTCGGCGGACGCACGCTCATCAATCTATTCTTCGAAAACTCCACCCGCACCCGCACCAGCTTCGAACTGGCGGGCAAGCGCCTTAGCATGGATGTCATCAACATCAGCGCTGCCACCAGCTCCGTCAACAAAGGCGAAACACTGCTCGATACCGCCATGACACTCAACGCCATGCAGGCCGACGCCATTGTGGTGCGCTCGCCCCATGCCGGCGCGGTGCAGTTGATTGCCGAGAAGGTGGATGCCCATGTGATTAACGCCGGCGACGGCGCGCATGAACACCCAACCCAAGCACTGCTCGATGCGCTCACCATCCGCCGCAAAAAAGGTGATTTGAAGGGCCTCAACATTGCCATTTGTGGTGACATTGCCAACAGCCGCGTGGCACGCAGCAACATTCATTTGCTGAAGGCGCTAGGCGCACACGTCACCCTTGTTGCCCCGCCCACCATGATGCCCACGGGTGTGGATGGTTTCGGCGTGAAATTTACCACCAACATGGTGGAAGGTTTAGCAGGTGCCGATGTGGTGATGATGCTGCGCATTCAGCATGAACGCATGGCCGGTCGCGGCATTGCCAGCGTGCGCGATTATTTCCACAGCTACGGGCTTGATTATAAAAAACTGAAACACGCCGCCGCCGACGCGCTGATTATGCATCCCGGCCCCATGAATCGCGGGGTGGAGATTGATACCGACGTGGCCGACGATATTCAACGCAGCGCCATTCTCGACCAAGTGGAAATGGGCGTCGCCGTGCGTCAGGCCGTGCTGGAATTGTTGTTGGGGAGTAAATGATGACAAAAATTTTGTTATTAGTTTTTTTAACTTTAGCACTTACTGCATGTTTGGAAGAAAAATCACCGCCTCCTCAACCAACGCAATGTTTCGACATTCTTCAGAGCAAAGATTCTTTACGTCCAGTTATGTTCAATAAATGTACCGGCGAGACTTGGATGCTTACTTACATAAATCTTTACGAAGGTAACAAACCAACAGGTCAGTTTACTTACAGATGGTCTCCCTTAGTCGTAGAATCTGACGAACCACGTCTTTCCTATGGAAAGTAATGCCATGACCCAATTTTTTAAACCCACCCGCACCCTAAACTTTGTCATTCCTGCGCAAGCAGGAATCTCCTTAATACCATCAACAACAATAAGTGGATCCCTGCGTTCGCAGGGATGACAACAATATAGAATCGTACAATGTCCTGATGAAAAAACATTACTACGTTTATATGTTAGCAAGCAAACGAGAGGGTGTGGTTTATATTGGCGTTACTAATGATCTGGCGCGGCGAATACAAGAACATAAAGATGGTGCTGTTGCTGGATTCACTAAACGTTACTATGTTGACCGCCTTGTCTATTTTGAGACCTTTGAATATGTCGACGGAGCACTGGCACGAGAGAAAACATTGAAACGTTGGAAGCGGGACTGGAAAATAGAATTGATTGAATCGCATAACCCAGATTGGAAAGATTTGTATTTTGAGTTAAACGAACTGTTGTAAGGAGATTCCTGCTTGCGCAGGAATGACAAAATAATGACCCAATTCTTCAAACCCACCCGCACGAATCATGGCAAAAAAGTAGCCTATAAAAACGCGCGGCTGATGGACCCTGAAAGCGGCCTCGACCAACTGGGCGGGCTGCTGACCGATGGCAACGCGATTGCTGATTTCGGGCCGCAGCTTTTTAACAGCGGCACGCCGGATGGCGCGGAAGTAGTTGATTGCGGCGGCAATGTGCTGTGCCCCGGATTGCTGGATATTCAGGTCCATTTTCGTGAACCCGGTCAGGAATATAAAGAGACGATTGAAACCGGCAGCATGGCCGCGGCCGCGGGCGGCGTCACCACGGTTGCTACCATGCCCAACACCAAACCGGTGGTGGATGATATTACCGTGCTGGCCTTTTTGCAAAAGCGCGCGCTGGAAACCAGCTATGTGAACATTCGCCCTTATGCCGCCATCACCAAAGGCCAAAAAGGCGAAGAACTCACCGAAATGGCCCTGCTGGTGGATGCTGGCGCGTGTGGATTTACCGATGATGGTTTGCCCGTGATGAACGCGCAAATTATGCGCCAAGCCCTCACCCAAGGCAAAGCGCTGGGCGTGCCCATTGCCCAGCATGCGGAAGACCATAACCTAAGCTGCGGCGGCTGCATGAATGAGGGCTGGGTGGCCACCAAGCTGGGCCTCAAAGGCATTCCAAACGTGAGCGAAGCGGTGATTGTGGCGCGCGATATTCTGCTGGCCGAGCTTACCGGCGCGCATTACCACGTGCTACATATTTCCACGCGTGAAGCGGTGGAGCTGGTGCGCTGGGGCAAAGCCAAAGGCATCAACGTGACGGCGGAAGTAGCGCCGCATCATTTTATTCTCACCGATGAAGCGGTGATCGACTATCGCACCTTCAGCAAAATGAACCCGCCACTGCGCGCTGAGCGCGACCGCATCGCCCTCATCGAGGGCCTGCGTGACGGCACCATTGACGCCATCGCCACCGACCACGCCCCGCACGACACCGAAAGCAAACGCGTGCCCATGGATGTGGCTAGCTTCGGCATTGTGGGGCTGGAGACCATGCTGGCACTGTCGCTCGATTTGGTGCATGGCAAGCAAATTTCCTTACGCGAAATTCTGGCCAGCATGACCTATAAAGCCGCCGATATTGTGCATGCCAATGCGGGCCGCCTGAAAAAAGGCGCACCGGCGGACCTCGCCCTCATCGACATCAACCTCGACTGGACCATTGAAAACGAATCACTCAACAGCAAATCGAAAAACTCACCGTTTGATGGCAAAAAAGTGCGCGGCCGCGCCATTCGCACCATTGTGGGCGGCGAGACAGTGTATATTTTATGATAAAAAAGCTGCTGCGCCTAACCTTGGCATTACTTGCTTTAGTAATTTTAGCACCCTGCATTTATATTGGATTTATGGCTTATTTAGCACCTCAGGTGCTTTACGGCGCACCATTTGATGCCAGAAATCACCTGAATCCTGACGATGGACTATCTTGGTGGTTTTGCAGAAATACTGCATCTGGCCATGTGTGGATTGGGGCCAAAGGAAAACATTATTCCTTGGAATTACAATATGGCTCTAAGTGTGGAAAGAACACACGCTATTATTATAATCCTGCCGCAAGCCTAGAAACTCCAGGCTTTCAAATTGTTTCATCGACAGCTCAGGTTGTTATGTCGGTACCCCAATATGATATTGCAGATTTTCAGAAACCATGTCCGTTCGCTTTTCCAAAATCTTATTATGAGAAAATGGGTATACTTATAAGTGAAGTAATCGAGCTAAAAGAACTATCAATTCAAAATAGCAAAGTCAGTTTGACGGCAGTGAAAGAAAAAATAAAAAATCCTGGAGGTTTAACTATTTCCAGAGCTGGTTTTAGTGGCGATACCTATTTTTGCGGGATACTAGATTAGAAATATGACCAACCAACTCACCAACCCCATCATTTGCGCGCTAGATACAACGGACGTGGCCGATGCCACTCGCCTCGCCAACGAAGTGCGGCCCCATGTGGGCGCAGTGAAACTGGGGTTGGAATTCTTCACCGCCAATGGTGCGGCGGGCGTTTCGCAAATCACCAACCTTGGCGTGCCCGTATTTCTAGATTTAAAATTTCACGACATTCCCAACACCGTGGCCAAAGCCATCGCCGCCACTGCGGGGCTGAACACCTTTATGATGACCGTGCATACCAGCGGCGGCCAACACATGATGCGCGCCGCCATTGAAGCCAGCGACCGCGTGGCGCAAATTACCGGCAAAGAACGCCCGCTGGTGATTGGGGTGACGCTGCTGACCAGCCTCGACCAGAACGATATTTCCATTATCGGTTTTAACGCCACCGTGCAGGAACAAGTGCTGCGCCTGGCCGACCTTGCCCAAAGCGCGGGGCTGGATGGTGTGGTGTGTTCGCCGTTTGAAATTAAAGCCATTCGTAAAGCCTGCGGAAACGACCTGACGCTGGTGGTGCCCGGCATTCGACCCGTTGGTGCCGATGCGGGTGACCAAAAACGCGTGCTGACGCCCAAAGAAGCGCTAAAACGTGGGGCTGACTATTTGGTAATTGGCAGGCCTATTACCGATGCGAAAAACCGCGCGGAAGCGGCGAAGGCAATCGCACAATCGATTGCTGCCTAACAGAATAAAAAAAGACCTATACCAAACGGCATAGGTCTTTTTTTTAAATGGTGAGTTGGGTGGGAATCGAACCCACGACACCGTGATTAAAAGACCAATTACTTTCTTTTTATTCTAAACAGTTAAGGTGCGGGAGTTTGTCTAACTTTCAATATACGCTCAATAGCTTACAGGGCGTTAGTGTAACCTATTTAGGCCAATTTTTGTAATGTTCCTTAGCCCACTTTTTTGTGTGAGGCGAGCTGCCAATACCTTCACATATTCTTTTATGCAGTGCAGAAGAGATTGATTCTTTTTCGATATAACTTTTCTCAGCGACACATCTCACTATGTGATTGGTTACTCTTTCTTGGATGTTTTTATAGTCGACGTAACTATCCTGCTTAATAAACGGGTGCTCATTATCTTCCGCTTTTAGCAAGCAAGTATCATCATAATATCTATTTAGTCGAATTGTACAAACTGGGACCATGAGATGCATATTTATATTATTAGCATCAGTCAGAATCACGAAAAGATGATTTCCTTCGCCAGAAGGAACAAGTGCAGTTTTTTTACTTTCTGGCTTAAAGGGCATTACGCCCAGGCTCTTTTAAGCAGTCTTTCCTCTTCGATTGCTCTGGAAAGCATTGCGCTATCGTCTTTGCCAAGAAACTTAAATACAGTTTCATAAGAGATTGGTTCCGAAGATCCGTTAGGATCGTTCCATTCTTTGCAGTATTTATGTGTATAATCGACTAATTCAAATTGGTTCATATGACCAAATTTAGTCCAGATCAATTTCATCACTTGCACTTCTGCATCACTAAGCTGATCAAGCTCATCAATGTTGAACTTCTTGGTTACACCTAAATCGTGCATATCCCTGTCAGTGATATAATAATTCCAAAAATCGTCCTCTAGACCACCACTACTGTAATTATAAGTTAAAGAGTTAACTGGCCCATGCGGCATAGAAACAATTTTATCAAAAAGTATGGGGTAATCATATTGCTCCAAATGATCCCTATCTGCCAGATACATAAGCTTTGTAAGCTTTAAGATATTTATCTTGCCGCCTGCTTCAATAGCAAAAAACGCGGCTACTTGCGCTGCTTTCTTCACATCGTAACCGGCAAGAATACTGTACTGCTTTATCATCATGGGAAGGCTCAAGTTTATTTTTAAAGTACCACATACACAATAATATCTCAATGCTGAGTTATTAAAGTGTCTAACTATGGAGGAAATAGTCTAACTTAGGGAAGCCCCAACTCTAGGAAACCTAGGCTGGGGCTTGGTGAGTTGGGTGGGAATCGAACCCACGACACCGTGATTAAAAGTCACGTGCTCTACCGACTGAGCTACCAACTCACATAGCCTTGGCTGCAAAAGAAGGGCGAACTTACGGATAATCCGCTGATTGTCAAGCTGTGCGAGTAACTTATCCTAAATTGGCTGAATATCGCCGTTTTTCCAGCCCGCACGAAGCTCTGCCGCATGCTCGGTAAGGCGGTTTTCAGCGATTGCCGCACGAATGCCCGCCATCAACTCCTGATAATAATGCAAATTATGCCATGTCAGCAGCATGGGCCCCAGCATTTCATCGGCCTTAAACAGATGATGCAGATAGGCACGGCTGTAATTCAGGCAGGTGGGCGAAGTGGAATTGGCATCGAGTGGCCGCGGGTCATCGGCGTGACGGGCATTGCGCAAATTAATTTCACCCATGCTGGTATAGGCCCGCGCATTGCGGCCCGAACGGGTGGGAATCACGCAATCGAACATATCCACCCCACGCTCCACCGCGCCCAGAATATCATCGGGCTTACCCACGCCCATCAAATAGCGCGGGCGGTCAGTGGGCAGTGCGGGCGTGGTGAAATCAAGCACGCGGAACATTTCCGCCTGCCCCTCACCCACCGCCAGCCCGCCAATGGCATAACCATCAAAACCAATGCTCGTCAGCGCCTGCACCGACTCCATACGCAGATTTTCATACACACCGCCCTGCACAATGCCAAACAAGCCATAACCCTCGCGTTTGATAAACGCATCGCGGCTACGCACGGCCCAGCGCATGGAAAGCTCCATGGAGTCGCGGGCCTGTTGCTCGGTGGCGGGAAATGGCGTGCATTCATCAAACGCCATGGTGATGGTGGCGCCCAGCAAATGCTGAATTTCCATCGAGCGCTCCGGTGTTAAATCCCAGCTGCTGCCATCGATATGCGATTGGAAGGTCACGCCCCTCTCGCTCATTTTGCGAAGCGCCGCCAGTGACATCACCTGAAACCCGCCGGAATCGGTTAGAATCGGCTTATCCCAGTTCATCATTTTATGCAGGCCACCCAGCCGCGCCACGCGCTCGGCCCCCGGCCGCAACATGAGGTGATAGGTGTTGCCCAGCAGAATATCGGCACCCGTCGCCGCCACCTGTTCGGGGTGCATGGCCTTCACCGTGGCGGCCGTGCCCACGGGCATGAAGGCCGGCGTGCGAATTTCCCCGTGCTCCGTAGCGATGATGCCGGTACGCGCCGCGCCATCGGTGTGGTGAATGTTAAAATTAAAAATGGTCATGATGCTCTCTCTAGCAGCGACGTATCGCCATAGGAATAGAAACGATAGTCATGCGCGATAGCATGGGCATAGGCAGCCTGCATCGTGTCCAGCCCCGCAAAGGCAGAAACCAGCATAAACAGGGTCGATTTTGGCAAATGGAAATTGGTCATCAACAGGTCAACCACTTTAAATTTATAGCCCGGCGTAATAAAAATCTCGGTGCTGCCAGTGAACGGCTTCAGCGTGCCATCATCGGCCGCGACGGATTCCAGAATGCGTAAAGACGTGGTGCCCACCGCCACCACCTTGCCGCCACGCGCACGCGCATCGTTGATGAGGTTTGCCGCTTCCGCGCTCAGGCTAATCGCCTCGCGGTGCATCACATGCTCTGTCGTGTCGTCCACCTTCACGGGCTGAAACGTGCCCGCCCCCACATGTAAAGTCACAAAGGCAGTTTCCACGCCGCGGGCGTGAATGGCATCCATCAGCGCGGGCGTAAAATGCAGACCCGCCGTGGGCGCCGCCACCGATCCATCATGCTTGGCATAGATGGTTTGATAGTCGTGTTTATCTTCCACCGTATCCGCCCGCTGAATATAGGGCGGCAGCGGCATGTGACCATGAGCATGCAGCTTGGCGAACAGCGCCGCCGCATCATCATCAAACCGCAGCAGCACCTGCCCGTCCTCAGTGCGGCCCATCACGGTGGCAGCAAAATCATCCGCGAAGGTAAGGCGCATGCCCTCTTTTAATTTGCGGGCGGGCTTGGCGAATGCGCGCCACCAATTGTCATGCTGAGGCGAAGCCGAAGCATCTCTCGCGGCGCGCGATCCTTCGCGATGCTCAGGATGACAGAAGGGCTGATGCAGCAACACTTCCACTTGCTTATCACCCACCTGCGTAAACAACCGGGCAGGAATGACCTTACTATCGTTGAAGACCAACACATCACCGGCATTCAGCAGGCTTGGTAAATCACCCACCGTCAGGTCGCGCAATACATCGCCCACATGCAGCAGCTTGGCCGATTCACGCGGATTAGCCGGCGCATGGGCAATGCGCTCCGCAGGTAAATGAAAATCAAACAAATCCACGCGCATGGTTAGCGCCAACCCATGCGGCCAGTAGGCCGCACCAGCCATGAGCCTGCGAAGCAGCGCATCATGGAGTTTTCAGGAGAAAACTCCGGATGCAACATTAGCTAGCAACCGCTTGTGGTTGCGCGTCAGCCGCTACTTTCATGCTGATGATTTTATCAGGATTCGCCGGTGGTTCACCACGGGTGATTTTATCGACATGCTCCATGCCGCTCACCACCTGACCCCAGGCGGTATATTGCCCATCGAGGAAATAGGCGGCTTTGAAGCAAATGAAGAATTGCGAATCGGCGCTATCAACATTCGCCGCGCGCGCCATGGAACAAATGCCACGATCATGTGGGGTTTTGCTGAATTCGGCTTTCAGGTTTTTGCCCGAACCGCTCATGCCAGTGCCGGTGGGGTCACCGGTTTGCGCCATAAAACCTTCGATTACGCGGTGGAAAATAATACCATCATAGAAGCCCTCACGCGCCAATTCGCGGATGCGCTTCACGTGCTTGGGTGCCCAATCGGGGCGCAGCTGAATGGTGACCACACCATCTTTCAGCTCCAGCAGCAGCTTGTTTTCAGGTGAATCGAGGGGGATTTCTTTTTTGTCTTTCTTAGCCATGATGAACTCGTTTGCGTTAGTGGGTTGCGGTTGTTGTGGGTGCAGCAGCGGGAGCAGCGGTGGCGGCTTTGCCATCCACATCGGCCGCTACTTTCATGCTGATGATTTTATCAGGATTGGTTACCGAGCCGTTGTTGCCCGAATCACCTTTTTTGATGTTATCGACAAACTCCATGCCGGAAACCACTTGGCCCCACACTGTGTATTGGCCATCGAGGAAGCTCGATGGTTTGAAGCAAATATAGAATTGCGAATTGGCACTATCAGGCGAACCTGAACGCGCCATGGCCAGCGTGCCGCGGACATGTTTGCCGCTGTTAAATTCAGCCTTCAAATCGGGCAGTTTCGAACCACCCATGCCGGTGCCGGTTGGATCACCGGTTTGCGCCATGAAACCTTCAATCACACGGTGAAAAACAATGCCATCATAGAAGCCTTGGCGGGTGAGTTCTTTAATGCGTGCCACATGGTTGGGCGCCAAATCAGGGCGCAGCTGAATCACCACGCGACCATCTTTCAGTTGCAGATAAAGCGTGTTTTCAGGGTCGTTGGTAGGGGCGGCGTTGGCGGTTGCTGTCATCAGCACCATGGCCAGTAACATCTTCAAAAAACGCATAGGATACTCCGTTCAAAGGGTTCACTGGCGCTGCTTCTAGCAAAGAGTTGGCTTAATCGCCATTACTTTTAAACACACCACCTGTCACCCATGTCGAAAACCATGCCTGCAAATTGGCGGCAATGGCCGGTAATCGCTCGCCATCCTCGGCTATCACCACATCAAGCGCTTGTTCTATCGTCAGCCCACGCGCCAATGCCTGCAGCAGCGCATAACCCGCTTCATCCAGCGCTAAACGCTGCACCTCGTTATGGTGACGCACCAGCAGCACATAGGTTTTTTGCGGTTCAGGACGCGGCGGATTCTCCCCTGCCCGCGCAGCACTCACCCAATCATTCGTGGGATAATCACACGCCATCAGCTGCAACGCCGTGCGCATTTTCAATGCTTGTGCGCCAAACGCATCCGGCGAAAGCTGGTTGAAGCTATCGGCGGCGAGTGGCACGCTGTCAGGCAGCATGAACACCACTGCAATGCCTGCTTCCAGCCGCGCCAATTCACCGGCGAACGGATCAGCAATATGGTGGACCAACCACGCACCAAACGGATGCGGATAAAAATCGAGGTTATAGCTGGTGGGGGGAGTGGTTTCACAATACTCACGTGCATACGCGTCGAACACATCACCGCCCAGCAGATCACGCGTATGCGGATAGTCACTGACAATAGCGGCGACCAATCGCATGCGATAGCCCTCACTGTAAATAGCAAATTGCTGCGCTGCTGAAAGTCGCGGATGCGGCTTCAGCGCTGGCAAAACAGCGCTGGCATCATTTGCTAAAATCGCGTGGTGAAATATGGCGAGTTGCTCACTCATGCAGCCACCTTAAGCGCCTGCACAGCAGCATGTTTGGCCTTAACCAACTCGGCCAGCAGCACATCAAACTCGGGAATGTTTTCATCCCACTCAATCATCGTAGGAATCATGCCCTTCGTGCGGATGGTGTATGCATAGAGCTTCCACACGTCATCCATCACGTGCCCATCATGCGTATCGACAATATGCGTGCCAAGGTTGAGGTGCCCGGCCAGATGAATTTGCGCAATGGCGCTCGCGGGCATGGCATCGATAAATGTCTTCGCATCAAACCCATGATTAAATGCGCTGACATAAACATTATTCACATCCAGCAGCAGGCCGCAGCCGGTTTGTTCAGCCAGCCGTGCCAAAAATTCCCACTCCGTAATAGTGGAGCTGTTGAACTCCAGATAGCTGGATGGATTCTCAAGCACAAAGCGCCGACCGAGCGTTTGTTGCACTTGCTGAATGCGGCCAGCGATGTGGGTGAGCATTTCTTCGGTGTAAGGCAGTGGCAGCAAGTCATGACTGTTATGGGCATTCACCCCTGTCCAACATAAATGGTCAGACACCCAAGGAACATCGAGATGGTTAGCCAGTTTTTTTAGCTTGCTGAGATACTCACCATTCAGCGGATCCGTCGAGCCGATATTCAGCGACACTCCATGCATGATGATGGGATAGTCGCGGCGCAGATCACTGAGAAACTCCCAGTAGCCCTGATGCGCATCGAGAAAATTTTCGGAAATTATTTCAAACCAGTCCACCGTTTTGGGGCGCGCTGCCAGCATCGCATCATAATGCGGTGCGCGCAGGCCAAGTCCAAAACCAAGCGATGAAGTATTCATATCACCTCTTAAGATAAAGCCCGCTGCCATTGCTGACAGCGGGCTTCACGATAAACCAAGCAAAACTACATGCTCACAGCAGCAGTACCTACTTTGCCACCCATTTTCTCGCACTCACCTTTAGCAACGAATTTCCATTCATTGGTATCGTTATCGGTTTTCGCATGACCAGCGCAGCCGTGCGAACCATTAGCGCTTTTGCAATCATTCTTACCGGCTTTAGCAATGCCATAGCATTTTTCTTTAGCAGCACCGGTCATAGCATCAGGAGCAGCATTCGCCGAAACAGCCATACTTGCCGTCATCACGCCAGCGAGAGCAGCAGAAAGAAGAAGCTTATTCATAAAAATCTCCGTAGGTTTGAAATACATAGTGCGGGTTCATCCCTCACTGCCCCATCATTCGTGCGATGCAGACGAAAGGTTACTTACCATTTAAAAAAATTCTTCCAAGCTACATTCCCACCATGCTGAACAGCACCATGGGCAAGTAATGCCACGTCAACAGGTGGGGAATGGAATCGGTTTGTTCGTGCAGCCTAAGGGCCAGGGCACCATTGCGGTGTTTGGCCCCGGCAAAATATCGCTCGACGCCTGGATTGGACCAAAAATCACCGCCTGGGTGGCACGCCATGGATAAACGTGATTTTTGCGATTGGGTGTGACTACAGTAGGTGCTATTGCCGTATGTCACGTCACCCGATTCAAACAGCTGTTTGCTGCAGAAACTTCATCACTAACGAGGATTGCCATGAGTAACGATGAATGGAAGAAAAAACTTTCCCCAGAGCAATATGATGTGCTGCGCGAAGAAGGCACCGAACGCCCCTTCAGCAGCCCGCTGAATGATGAAAAACGTCAGGGTGCATTTGTCTGCGCTGCGTGCGATTTGGAATTGTTTACCTCGACTCAGAAATATAACAGCGGCACCGGATGGCCCAGTTTCTTTGAGGCCATAGCTGGCAACGTGGAAACCAAAACCGACCATAAACTACTCATGGCACGCACCGAATATCACTGCGCACGCTGCGGTGGGCATCAAGGCCATGTGTTTAATGATGGCCCGGCCCCCACGGGCTTACGTTATTGCAATAACGGCGTGGCACTCAAATTCGTACCGAAGGAATAATGGGGTGAAGCTACTTCGAATAACCGTGCTGATGGCAACGATGGCGCTGGTCAGCCAAAAAGAAGCCACAAGCGGTGTGCTTGAAATCACCGCAACGGAACCCGGGCTCGAGGCTTACGCTTTTACGTTCGGTAACTGACACAGGGTTTACACGCCAATGTTTTTAGAGCGAGTGCGTAGCGCTTTACGGCGCGAGCCGCGTAGCGTCAGAACCTAAAATCCCTTACTTACGGCTTTTCGCCAGCACGCTGTTACGCGCCCCATAGAAAATGTAAATCAGCGCTCCGATAGCCAGGTATGGCCCCGTATAGTGCAGCACTTCTTCACCGCTATGGGTGAGCACAATGGCACCGCTGCTATCTCGGCCGAAGAAGATGGAGAACACGAGATAGCCGCAGGTAAGAATGCCCAGAATTGGCGTGAATGGCATGCCCGGCGTGCGGAACGGACGCGGCATATGCGGCTCACTTTTACGCAGGTAAAGCACGGTGAAGCACACCATCATAAATGCCAGCAGCGTGCCAAGGCTCACCAAATCGCCCAGCAGGCTAATGGGTGTAACACCGGCCGCAATAGCCACCAACACCGTAACAATTATCGTATTGATATAAGGGGTTTGGAACTTGCTATGCACTTTGCTGAGCACCGTTGGCAGCAGGCCATCTTTGCTCATGGTATAAAAAATACGGGTCTGACCATACATCAGCACCAGCATCACCGAAGTAAGACCGGTAATAGCGCCAATTTTAATGAGCAGCGAGAACCAGCCCAGACCAATATGATCGACCGCCACCGCAATGGGTTCAGCCACGTTCAGCGAGGTGTAAGGCACCACACCGGTAAGCACCGCCGCCACGCCCATGTAAAGCATGGTACAAATAAGCAGCGATACCAGAATGCCAAAGGGCATATCTTTCTGCGGATTTTTTGCCTCTTGCGCCGCGGTCGAAACCGCTTCGAAGCCAACATAGGCAAAGAAGATGATGGATGCCGCACGGAACACGCCGTCCCAGCCATAAACCCCCGGCGCCGTCGCCTCGGGAATGAAGGGGTGCCAGTTATCGACATTCACATAAAACGCACCAATGGCAATAAACATCACCACCACCAGCAGCTTAACGCCCACAATGATGTTGTTCACTTTCACCGATTCGCTGACACCAACCACCAGCAGGCTGCCCACAGTTAAAATACCCAGGGCGGCAGGTAGGTTAAACATGCCTTTCACCATTTCACCCGCCGCATTCAGCAACATGCCATCGGCAGCGAACTGATAGCCCAGCGCGGCATATTGCACGCGATAAATTTCGGTCACCATAATTTTAGCACCGGTTGCCACCGTCAGTTCCGGCGGAATCATAATGTTAAAGCCCAGCAGGAAGCTGTTGATATAGCCCGACCAGCCCACGGCAACAGTCGCCGCCGCCACGCCATATTCCAGCAGCAGCAGCCAGCCCATGGCCCAGGCGAATA
>CANEUT010000031.1 GCA_947441895.1 Rickettsiales bacterium
AATCAAGGATAACTACTTTGCCACCGCGGGTTCGCCCGATGCGGCCAAGCGTGCGTCCATCCTTGGCGCGCTGAACCTGTACATGGATTTCATTATGCTGTTTGTGAACCTGCTGCGCCTGTTGGGCGACCGCCGGTAAGCATAACCGCTTATAAAACCAGAAAAGGGAGGCTTTATGCCTCCCTTTTTTTATGTGCATTGCACTAATGAATTGTTCATCAGACGCTTGCAATTCTTTCTAATTAAGCTAGATTACATCTTACGATAAAAAATTGAGGTGCCGCAAGAAGCAGCGCCCGGTGTGTGGAGCTAGAATTACCCCCCACCAACCAGGAATGTATCCGCCGCAATGGCCGGTCTATCAACATATACGAGCTATAGTTATGTTAACACTGAAGCGTTGCGCGTTGCGCAGGCGCAGCAGCAACTGCGCGGTCAGGAAGATGCGGTGGCGGCGCAGCTGCGTCAAACCTTTGGCGAACGCGCGGTCGAGCCCGGCACCACCATCACCGCCAAATATCAATATAAAGTGGCGGCCGATGGATCGCTCTACCCCACCAGCACCAAAATCACCACCGAGGTTAGTGAGCCCGAATCAGCGCTTGATAAGCAAGCGAATCAGAAGCGCTCGGGCAGCCGTCGCCAATCAGCCGATGCCACCTTGGCCGACGTAACGCGCCCACGGCCCGAGCTTTCGCCAAGCGATGAGCTTTCGCTGTTTTCCGATGTCAATCTGGCTACGCGCCTCTCATCCATTCCACCGGCCAATAATAACGTGGCGGCCACCGTTGTTTCCGCCACCGTGCAGGGTGAGGCAGAGGGGGCGGATGGTGAAAAAATTGATGTCGAAATTCTACCGCCACAAGCGCAAAGCGGTGCATCGTCTGAGAAAAATGCTGCTAACTCGCCACTGGTGAACCTCACCGCACGTGCTCAGCAAACCGTTGCGAACCTCTATGCGCGTAACGCCGATCTGGTGTTCGCTCAGCTGCGCGCGGTTAAGTTCGCCGCCTAGTTTTGATTTGGCTTCGCTTTGGTCGCCTACTGGCGATCGCTTCGCGCAGCTTCGCTGGCTGAAGGCTACTGATTCGGGCCTGCTAGCCCTCACCCTTCGGGTTGCTGTCGCAATCCAAAACGCCTCCTGGCGTTTTGTCGCCCAGCTCGCTTCTATTATTAAGCCGTTTGTAGAGTCGGTGCGTAGCGCCCTGGTCGCGAAGGCGACAAAACAAAAGCTTGGCGCGAGCCGCGTAGCGGAGGGGGGCTTGGGGGCGATGCCCCCACCAATAAATCGATTATCTTATTGCACCAGCGCATAACTGCATTACATAGAACCTCTCATATCATTGTCATTCCTGCGAAAGCAGGAATCCACTTCAGCAAGATCCCCGCTTTCGCGGGGATGACAAGCAAGAAAAAGAGGAATGATGCACATTAACTGGATTGGCATGGCGACGCTGTATAAGCGCGAGACATGGCGCTTTTTAAAGGTCTGGAACCAGACCCTTGTTGCGCCCATGATCACCACCAGCATTTTTCTGGCCATTTTTGCGCTGGCCCTGGGTGGCAGCGGACGCATGGTGCATGGCATGCATTTTGTCGATTTTATTGTGCCCGGCCTCATTATGATGGCCATGGTGCAAAACGCGTTCGCCAACACCTCATCCTCGTTCATGATTGCCAAACTGCAAGGGGTGATTATTGATTGGCTCATGCCTCCTTTCGCCGCCGCTGAGCTGACCATCGGCTTCATGATGGGCGGCATCACCCGCGGCCTTATGGTGGGCTGTACGGTGGCGCTGGCCATGTCACTGTTTGTGCATATCGGTGTTCATTCCTTCGTCTATTTAATCTTTTTCGCGGTAGCCAGCACCACCATGCTCTCGCTGCTGGGCATTATCACGGGCATTTTTGGCAACACGCCCGATCAGGTTTCGGCAGTTACCAACTTTATTGTGACGCCGCTTTCATTCCTTTCCGGCACGTTTTATTCGGTGCATGATCTCCCGCCGTTTTTCCTGCACATCAGCCACGCCAACCCGTTTTTCTATATGATTGATGGTTTTCGTTTCGCCATGACCGGCGTGTCCGATGCCAATCCAGCCCTTGGTGTTGCGGTGCTTGTGGGTTCGAACATCGTGCTGTTCACCATCGCCCACACCATGTTTGCGCGCGGCTGGCGCCTGAAGAGTTAATTGGAGGGGGCATAGCCCCCTAAACCCCCTGCGCTAACGCGGCTCGCCATGGAAGGCTACGCAACCACATTATTGAAAAACTTATGACCATCACTCCCTATCTTCCCATTTATCGCCGGACTGGCATTCGCATGGTGCGGGGCGAGGGGGTGCATCTTATCGACGACGCAGGCAAGCGCTACCTTGATTTTGCGGCAGGCATTGCGGTGAATGCGTTTGGCCATAGCCATCCCTATTTAATTGAAAAACTCATGCATCAGGGCGCAGCCCTGTGGCATTGCGCCAATCAATTCATCACGCCGCAGCTGGAAGAATTTTCCGCGCGTTTGGTGAGTGCCACCTTCGCCGACTCCATCTTCTTCTGCTCATCGGGCACCGAAGCGGTGGAGGCGGGCATCAAGTTCATGCGCCGCTATCACTATGAAACGGGTGCGCCCTATCGCCACCGCATCATCACCTTCGAAAATGGTTTTCATGGCCGCACCTATGGTGGCATTTCCGCGGGCGGGAATGACTATGCGCGGGTGGGTTTTGGCCAGCTTCTTAGCGGGTTTGACCGTGTGCCACTCAACGATATCGCTGCCGTTAAAAACGCCGTTACCAAAAACACCGCCGGCATTCTCATCGAGCCGATTCAAGGCGAGGGCGGCGTGCATGTCGCTGACATTGAATTTCTAAAACAGTTGCGCGCCCTGTGCGATGCCGAAGGTATTTTGCTGATGTGCGATGAAGTACAGTGCGGCTATGGTCGCCCGGGCACGCTGTTCGCTTTTGAACGCGCTGACATCACGCCCGACATTGCAAGCAGTGCCAAAGGGATTGGCGGCGGCTTTCCGCTGGGTGCCACGCTGGTGACCGAGCGTGTGGGCAGCGTTCTACCTCCGGGCTCGCATGGCGGCACCTATAACAACAATCCACTCGCCATGGCGGTGGGCAATGCCGTGCTCGATTTAATGCTGGAAGATGGCCGATTCGCGCATGTACAATCCATGGGCGCATTGCTGATGGATGGTTTGAAAAAACTGCAGTCTCAATTTCCTGATAAAATTCGTGATGTGCGCGGGGTGGGGTTGATGATTGGGCTTGATCCCACCGGCGATGCGCGTGCACTGGCCGCCGCGCTGCTGGCGCGCGGTCTCACCACGTCGCCCACCGTCACGGGCGTCATTCGCCTTGTGCCGCCGCTGATTATTGATCAGAACCACGTGGGTGAAGCCTTGGCAATCATTGAAGCCACTCTTAAGGAGTAACCATGAAACATTTTCTTGATTTTCGTGATTTAACGCGTGACGACATTACGGCTATTTTGGCCGAAGCCATTCGCCGCAAGCTGGTGCGCACCCACGGTGAAGAGCAAGAGCTGAACGGCAAATCACTCGCCATGATTTTCGAGAAAAACTCCACCCGCACCCGCGTATCGTTCGAAGTGGCCATGAACGAATTAGGTGGCAAGCCAATCGTGTTGCAAAAGGAAGATTTGCAGCTGGGGCGCGGCGAAACCGTGGCCGACACCGCGCGCGTGCTCAGTCGCTATGTACACGCCATGATGCTGCGCGCCTATCACCACAATACCCTCATTGAACTGGCGCAATATGCCACAGTGCCCGTCATTAACGGCCTTACCGATTTGCTGCACCCCTGCCAGCTGCTGGCCGATGCGCTGACGATTGAAGAGCGACTGGGCAGCCTTGCCGGCAGAAAAGTGGCATGGGTGGGTGATGGCAATAACATGGCCAACACCTGGATTACACTGGCCGAGAAAATTGATTTTGAATTGGTGCTGGCATGCCCCGCTACGTTGCAGCCCAACCGCGCCATTTTTCATGAGGCAAAAGCAGCCGGTGCCAACGTCACCCTCACCACCTCACCGGCTGAAGCGGTAGCAGGTGCGCATGTGGTGACGACGGATACATGGGTGAGCATGGGTGATGATGATACCCTCACGCGTAAGCAGGCGTTCATTGGGTTTCAAGTGAACGAAGCACTGATGGCGCTGGCCGATAAAGATGCCATTTTCCTTCACTGTTTGCCTGCCCATCGCGGCGAGGAAGTGAGCGACGCCGTGCTCGATGGCCCGCAATCCTGCGTGTGGGATGAAGCGGAAAACCGCCTGCATGTGCAGAAGGCAATTTTGCTGTGGTGTTTGGAAGAGATTTAGGCGTTACTTTTTAATGACAAAAAAGAGGTTGCCAATGAATTGTACAGGCGTCGAAACAATACAATCCAACAGTTGAGCCAAGTTGGGTAAACTTGCACCCTGTCGGGCAGCCATCTGTTCAAGCTTTTCCGTATCTCTGGCATCATAGTGTGGGCCACGCCCTCTCATAAAATTTGTCCATTGCAATATGATTTTTTTAATAAAAACGCTTACAAAACTAAATGGTTCGGCGGTTTTACAAAGTTATCTAACTCAAGCATGGGCGCTATTTTTTTGGAACAAAAATTGTTGTATAAGGATCCCTACACTTTCCATTTTTCAACTTTTCCATCAATTCTCCTAAAAAAGGTAAGGTCGAATTCCTGGGGGCATCCTCTACTAATTTATCGGTTTCACGCCAATCACTATTGCCTCTTGGAGGACCTCCAAATCCGCGTCCCATAAAAAATCTCCTCGTTAGGTTGTTATGAATAACAATATACCTACGAATCATTGCAGTTTTATGACAGGTTCATGGCGAATGCGATGGCTAAACGAATAAACTAGGCCGCGTTGGCTTTTTTTGCTTTTGCCAGCAGGGCAATGGCTTGTTCCACCATATGCGCGGCATCAAGCCCAGCCTCGGCATATTGCTTATCTTGCGTGTCGTGGTGCTGATAAACATCGGGCAGGGTTAGCACGCGCAGTTTGCCGTGGGCGCCATCCAGCAAGCCTTCGTTGGCGGCGGCGCTTAACACATGGGCACCAAAACCACCGCTCGCGCCTTCTTCAATCGTCAGTACCAGCGCATGGTTGCTGATGAGGTTGCGGATAAGTTCCATATCCAGCGGTTTGGCAAAACGCGCATCGGCCACGGTGGCTTTAATGCCGTGTTTCGATAACTCATCAGCCGCTTTTAAACATTCACTCAACCGTGCGCCAAAATTAAGCAATGCCACATCGCTACCTTCACGCATCAGGCGGCCTTTGCCAATGGGCAGTGGCACGCCTTTCGCGGGCAAGGCCACACCCATGCCCTCACCACGCGGATAGCGCAACGCAATGGGGCCGCTGTTATGTGCCGCCGCCGTGGCCACCATATGCACCAGTTCTGATTCATCACCTGCAGCCATCACGGTCATGTTGGGCAGGGCGGTAAGATAGGCAATATCGAACGATCCGGCGTGGGTGGCGCCGTCGGCACCCACCAGCCCCGCGCGATCAATCGCGAAGCGCACCGGTAAATTCTGAATGGCCACATCATGCACCAGCTGGTCATAGGCGCGTTGCAGGAAGGTGGAATAAATGGCGCAAAAGGGTTTGTAGCCTTCGCAGGCAAGGCCCGCGGCGAAAGTGACGGCGTGTTGTTCGGCAATGCCCACATCGAACATGCGTTCGGGAAAGGCAGCACCGAATTTATCGAGCCCGGTGCCGCCGGGCATTGCAGCGGTAATGGCGACGATTTTGTCATCGGCACCAGCCTCGGCAATTAACGCGTTGGCGAACACGTTCGTGTAGCTGGGAGCTGCGGCTTTGGCTTTTACCTGCGCACCGGTCTTCACATCAAACTTGGCGACACCGTGATATTTATCATCTGAATCTTCGGCCGGGCCATAGCCATAGCCTTTTTTGGTGACTACGTGAATGAGCACGGGGCCGGATGATTTTTCATCGCGCACGTTTTTAAGCACGGGCAAAAGCTGGTCTAAATTATGGCCATCCACCGGCCCAACATAATAAAAGCCCAGCTCTTCAAACATGGTGCCACCCATGGTCATGCCGCGCATATATTTTTCGGCATTGCGCGCGGCGCGCATCAGCGGTGCAGGAAATTTATTCGCCACCGTTTTTGCCACATGGCGAATGGAACGATACGACTGCGACGAAATCAGCCGCGATAGATAGGCGCTCATGGCGCCCGTCGGCGGGGCGATGGACATATCGTTATCATTCAGAATGACAATCAGCCGCGTGCCAAGCGCGCCGGCATTGTTCATGGCTTCATAGGCCATGCCCGCGCTCATGGCACCATCACCAATCACGGCGATGACTTCAAAATCATCCCCCTTCATGTCGCGTGCCACGGCCATGCCCAGCCCGGCCGAAATGCTGGTGCTGGAATGGCCCGCACCAAACGCGTCATAAGCCGATTCGTCGCGTTTGCAGAAGCCGGAAAGACCGCCACCCTGACGAATGGTACGAATGCGGTCGCGTCGGCCAGTCAGAATTTTATGTGGATAGGCTTGGTGGCCCACATCCCAAATCAATTTATCGTGCGGGGTGTTAAACACATGATGCAGCGCCACGGTCAGTTCCACCACACCAAGGCCTGCGCCCAAATGCCCGCCCGTGCACGAAACCGAATCAATCGTTTCGCGGCGCAGGTCGTCGGCAAGCTGTTTTAACTCGTCGAGGGTTAACTCGCGCGAATCAGCCGGAAGCTTCACGCGGTCGAGCATGGGGGTGGGGGTGTTAGCGTTCATCCCCACTTGCTAGGGAATTATTGGCACATTTGCAAGCCTAGAAGGCAAATTCATAGCCAATTTCTAAGCGTGCGGCATTATCGGCCGCATTGTTACCCAACCCCCAAAAGTAACCCACCGTATATTCTACTTCGCCATTATTGGTGTGAAACAGGTCGCCCGTGAGAATTGGTCCCACATAATGGGCATGTTGATTGCCCTTATCCAGCTTGTTCAGCTTGCCATAATCGGCGTGCCATTCAAGGCCAGGGCTAATATATTCGTTGATTTTATGGCTGCCTTGCAGCGCTGTTTCCACAGCTAGGCCGCTTTCACTATGATTGCCCACTTCTTTCGCAAAACCTAAATTGAACACTACCTGCGTTGAGCCCAATTTTTTTGATGCCAGCCATTTTGCTTCAATTTCATTGGTTTTATTGCTTTGTGTGGCTTGTAAATATTCAGCCTTAATACCGGTGTTCAGCCACCAATCACCTTGTTCGGTGACCATATATTGGGCTTCCGCGCCATAGGCGTTAAAAATATGCTTATCGCCCGATGCGCGGGCTGATTTGCCTTCGAAGCCAAGCAGCAAGCGATCCGTCACGCCATATTCAATTTCATAGGTGTGCGATTGTTTGTTGTTGAGCAATTTTTTGTTATCGCCATAGCGTGTCCCGGAATATTCAATTTCCGCCACCCCTTTGGTTACCGTGGGGCTGCTTATTTTACCAACGCCGGCATAAGTGGCGCTGCTTGCCAGCATGGTGGTGGCACAAGTGAATAAAAGGAAACGTGAAGTCATGATGTAAGCCTTTTTATCAATATTATTAAGAATCATTCTCAATAAATGCGTGTTTAATGGTATCAGCAACATTGTTCAAGAAAACAATAGGGCTTATGAATAAATGGGTTGTTGCAACGGAAGGGGCTGCGCGAATGGCGATGATTGAAACAATACGGGTGATGGATCACAACATGCTGCTGGCCGATGGTGAAACCTATCCATGCACCATTGGTCGCGCTGGCATTGCGACGGCGGGTCAGAAGCGTGAGGGTGATCTAAAAACCCCAACCGGCAGCTTCGCCATGCGGTGCTGCTATTTTCGGCCCGATAGGGTGGTGCCCCCACCAAGCGGCCTGAAAATGATCGAGCTTTCGCGTAACGATGGCTGGTGCGATGATCCTGCGCATCCGCACTATAATCAATTTGTGAAACTGCCGTTTGAAGCCAGTCATGAAAAGCTATGGCGTGATGACCATATCTACGATCTCATCATTCCGCTGGGCTATAACGATGATCCGGTGGTACCCGCGCTGGGCAGCGCCATTTTCATGCATATCATGCGACCCGATGGCCTGTGCACCGAAGGTTGCGTGGCGCTGGCAAAGCATGAATTGCTCAGCTTGTTGACTCGTTTTTCGCCGCAAACGCGGGTGGTGATTCTTGGGTAGTTGTCACCCCGGCGAAGGCCGGGGGCACGCCAAGGCAGGTGCATGTCGCGTGGTATGGATGCCAAGCCTGCGCTGGCATGACAGTTGCTTTTGCGCCGAATTATACTAGATAACCACTATGACAAACCTAGAAACATCCAACCAGAAACGCCCCATTCCCTCGAATCTCGAGGAAGAAATTCTACGCCTGAAGCGCGAGATGAATGCGGTGATTCTGGCGCATTATTATCAGGATGATGATATTCAGGATATTGCCGACATCATTGGTGATTCGCTGGAGCTGGCGCGTCGCGCGTCGGAAACAACGGCGGATGTAATTGTGTTCTGCGGCGTGAAATTCATGGCCGAAGGCGCGAAAATTCTGAACCCTACCAAAAAAGTGCTGCTGCCTGATTTGAAGGCTGGTTGCTCGCTGGAAACATCCTGCCCGCCCGATAAATTCTCGGCATTCAAACAAAAACACCCCGATCATTTGGTGGTGACGTATATCAACTGCTCGGCAGAAATTAAGGCGCTCAGCGATATCATCGTCACCTCGAGCAATGCTGAAACGATTATTAATTCGCTGCCCGCTGATCAAAAAATCATCTTCGCGCCTGATAAATTTTTGGGCGGCTACCTCAACAAAAAAACCGGCCGCAACATGGTGCTGTGGAATGGATCATGCCTGGTGCATGAACGTTTTTCCGAACGCGAATTGATTAAGCTAAAAACGCATTACCCCGCCGCTCACACCATTGCCCACCCTGAATGTCCGGAAGCGCTGCTCGCCCATGCCGATTACATCGGCTCAACCTCGGGTTTGCTCACCTTCACCGAACGCCATGCGGGTGATAGTTTTCTGGTGATGACGGAAGCGGGTATTTTGCATCAGATGAAAAAACGCTCGCCCGGCAGCACCTTCCACCCCGTGCCCGGCGCGCTGGATGGCGGCGCCTGCGTGGCCTGCAACACCTGCCCTTATATGAAGCTGAACACCATGGAAAAACTTTACCTGTGCATGCGCGACGGCATGCCAGAGCTGACACTGCCAGCTGATTTAATGGCCGCCGCCAAACGCCCACTCGACAAAATGCTCGAGATGTCGGCGAGTATTACCAGCACGGCGATCAAACAAAATTAATGTCATCCTGAACTCGTTTCAGGACTCATCCAAAATATACCGCGCCAGACGGCGCTTCGATGGATCCCCGCCTGCGCGGGGATGATGGATGCTCAATAACGCCGAGCTTCCGGCGGAAAGCTTGGGGTGTCAGCCGCGGTGGTGAGCTGCACGTTGCGCGTGGCATAGCGAACGTCGCTCTCCCCCAATGATGTAAGTGAATGTTTCAGCCAATGTGCGTCGTCGCGGGTAGGGAAGTCATCGCGGTAATGCGCGCCACGACTTTCGGTGCGCTTCAGTGCTGCCAGCATGGTGGCGCGGGCTTGTGCCATCAGGTTTTCGGTTTCCAGCGCAGCGATTAAATCGACATTCCAGGCGAGCGATGTATCGCTCAATAAGGCTTTTTCATGCGCCAGTTTCTCCAGCATGTTGTGGCCGGTTTTCAAATCATCACCATTCCTAAAAACCGGAGCATAATCGCGCATGGTGACCTGCATTTTTTTACGCAACGCGTGCGGTGGCATGGTGCCACGCGCATGACGCATGGCATCAAGTCGAGCAACATGCGGCTCAACATGGGTAGCAGTGTCAACAGCGGTATTTTTCTTGATATTATTCGCGGCCCAGTCGCCCGCATCTTTGCCGAACACCACCAAATCAAGCAGTGAATTACAGCCCAGGCGATTGGCGCCGTGGCAGGCGTTGCTGGCGGCCTCGCCAATGGCCATCAGCCCGGGCACCACGCTTTCGCTGCCATCTGCCGCCACGCGCAGCACCTGACTTTGCACATTGGTGGGAATGCCGCCCATGGAATAATGCACCGTGGGCACCACTGGAATTTGCTGCGTGCGCGGGTTCAGCCCCATCAGCGTTTCGCAAATGCTGGTGATGTAGGGCAGTTTTTCCTCGAACACTGCCTGCGGCAGATGTGTTAGATCAAGAAAAACGTGATCCGATTTTAATCCCGCACCGCGACCGGCTTTCATTTCCTGCACAATGGCGCGGGCGATCACATCGCGGCTGGCCAGTTCCATGCTGCTCGGGGCGTAATGGGTGAGGAATCGCTCGCCGCTGGCATTGCGCAAATAACCACCTTCGCCACGCGCACCTTCGGTAATCAGAATGCCCGAACCATAAAGCCCCGTGGGGTGGAATTGCACGAATTCCATATCTTGCAGCGCCAGCCCGGCGCGCAGCACCATGGCATTGCCATCGCCGGTGCATAAATTGGCGGCGGTGGTGGAATCATAGGCCTGACCATAACCGCCGGTGGCGATAATGGTCAGCGGCGCGTGGAAGGCGTGTAATTGGCCAGTGGCAATTTCTAAACACAGCACGCCGCTGCAGCTGCCATCGCTTTCCATCAGCAAATCCAGCGCGAAGAATTCGGAATAAAACGTAATGGGGCGGGTTTGCGCGCGCTTTAACATCACCTGCATAATGGCCTGACCGGTGCGGTCTTCCGCGGCGGCAGCGCGAAACGCTGGGTCACCACCATATTCCACGGTTTGCCCACCATACGGGCGCTGATAGATGTTGCCATTCTCATCACGCGTGAAGGGCACGCCCCAATCGGCCAGCTCGTTGATGGCGCGCGGCGCCTGCTCGCACAAACGGGCGATGGCGTCCTGGTCGCCCAGCCAGTCGCTGCCGCGCACCGTGTCATACATATGCCAGCGCCAGTCATCGGGCCCGCGTGTGCCCAGCGCCGCGTTAATGCCGCCTTGCGCCGCCATGGTGTGGCTGCGGCGCGGGTCCACCTTGCTGATGACACCCACCTTCAAATCACCCTCACCGGCAGCAATGGCTGCGCGCAGGCCAGCCCCACCCGCGCCGATAATCACGACGTCGAGTTGGTGATGAGTGAGGGGGTATGATTGCATGCTGTGTCCTGTTGATTGTCATTGCGAGGAGCGTGAGCGTGTGGCAATCCAGTTCTATTGTCATTCTGAGTGAAACGAAGAATCGCACTCTCGTTTAGATCCTTCGCATTGCTCAGGATGACAAAAAAGTAAACTGGATCGCCGCGCTCACAAAAGTTCGCTCGCGATGACGATAAAGTTAAATAGTGAGAGAACAACGCTTATGCAATCGTCCTTCGATATTGAAGAGTTTTTGGTCAACGCCCTGTCGGAAGATGTGGGCGAGGGCGATATTACCAGCAACGCAACCATTGGGCGCGACGTGAAGGCCGCCTTTGCCTTCAATGCCCGCGAAAAACTGGTGGTTGCCGGGCTTGTTCACCTGCCCATGATATTCGCGTTGTTGAATTCGACCATGAAAGTGAAATTGCTGGTGGCAGATGGCGATTTGGTGGCTGCCGGCACCAGCCTTGCCACGGTGGAAGGCCCGGCGCGGGCGTTGCTGGCGGCGGAACGCACGGCGCTGAACCTGCTTCAGCAGCTTTCCGGCGTGGCAACACTTACCCGCGCTTATGTCGATGCGGTGGCGGGCACCAACGCCAAAATTTTTGATACGCGCAAAACCATTCCCGGCCTGCGTGATTTGCAGAAATACGCCGTGCGCTGTGGCGGCGGCAATAACCACCGCATGGGGCTCTATGATGCGGTGCTGATTAAAGATAACCACATTGCCGTGGCGGGTGGCGTGGCGGCGGCGGTGAAGGCCGCGCGTTCGCAAGTGAAGCCCGACATTGCCATTCAGGTGGAGTGCGACACGCTGGAGCAACTGAGCGAAGCGCTGGAAGCCAAAGTAAATAGCGTGCTGCTCGACAATATGGATAACGCCACGTTGAAAGAGTGCGCGGCGCGCTGCAAAGCGGCGGGCGTCATCAGCGAAGCATCGGGCAATGTGAATTTGCAAACCGTGCGCGCCATTGCCGAAACGGGGGTTGACCGCATTTCCGTCGGCAAACTCACCCATTCCGCCGTGGCGGTGGATATTGGGTTGGATGAAGTATGAAGCTTAGAAAAATTCTTAAATACATTTTGATTAGCCTCTTGGGCCTACTTTTATTATTTTTTATGCTTCTTGCTGGTTTATTTTATTTAACGGTATATGCGCCGTTTCAATGGGAGCGATTTAATCAAGAAAAATGGCTTGCCCACAAACAGTTAGGCAACAATGACTTTTTATGTACGCGAGGACCGATGGTATTTAGCTTGCGGCATTCTTACTTAACAAAAAATCTTGATCGCGAAGCAGTATTAAAACTGCTTGGCGAGGCGGATTATAAAACTGACGGCTGTTTAGAATACCTACTCGGAATGTGTAGTGGGCTAGGCATTGACTACGATGGTCTTGTGATTTGCTTTGATGAAACAAATCACGTGACACACACGTATACGCAGCAGCACTAAATCAACGCATTCCAGCGACGGTAGCGGCGTTCAAACGCTTGGCCACGGTTGGCATACCACGCTTGCCCAAGCCAATTTTCTTGGCAAGGTTGCTGCGCACCACGGCATAATTCGGCGCTACCATGGGGTAGGTGGCGGGCAAATCCCAGCGAGCGCGATATTCTTCCGGCGTCATGTGATACGTCGTTTTCAAATAACGCTTCAGCATTTTCACGCGTTTACCATCTTCCAAACACACAATATAATCAGCCTTCACCGATTCTTCGACCGAGACCGATGGGCTGCGGCGCGAGGCGCGAGCCGATTGGCTGCTGGCTTCTGCCATGCCTTGTTCAGCCAGACCGCGCAGGGTGGCGAACACATCGGCGGTGAGGGCGTTTAAATTCACGGCTTGTTCGGCGCGGTTCACTAAATAGGCGCTGACAATTTGCGACGTGGCGGCAATGAGGTTATCCATCGACACCGGAGTGACGGAAGCGCGCGGCGTCGATGACGCGAGCGAAAGCGAAGCAGATGCGGATTTCATGTGAATCTCGTGA
>CANEUT010000032.1 GCA_947441895.1 Rickettsiales bacterium
CAACTTGGCGTTGAGCGCCAAACAGCCCGCAAAGTTACCTTCGGCAAAGTCTTCTCCCTGTATATCGAACAGGCATAAAATCTGACGAATGGGGTCGCTTGTCCGCGCCGCCATAATGACTGGAATTCTTTCAAAGACCAGCTGTTGATAGTGCTCAATAACAGCGACGATCAAGGCTTCCTTTGTGCGAAAATATTTGTATAATGTTCGCTTCGAAATACCCGATTTTTCGAGGACAGTATCGACACCGGTCGCATGAAACCCCGGGCCATAGAAAGCCTGATAGGCCCGCTCAACAATCTCATTGCGCTTGCTTAGTTTCACCACTAGCCATTGATAAATAATAAATTATTTTTATTTAATTGATGCATAATACCAAACATAATTTACTATGTAAACAAAAAGGTTTACCAAATATGGATAGATAAACAATTCTGTTTACCAAATTTTTTATTTATATGCTCTCATTCTCAAAAATAATCGCTTTTTGATAGCTGAAAAATCACTCCTTCAAGGGTGCCTCCTGAATCTGTCGGTATTCTATTTGATGCACCCAACGCACTCGCAAAAATCTATCTGTCAGGCCATCCCAATAAAGGTAAAAAAACCATCTTTTTTGGTTTCATTGAAAGTACAGCTTATGGTTGTTGTAGTGTGCCTTGATCATTCTCATCGGCGAGGGACCATCCATGCTGTTTTACACGAGTTACATAAGATAAATCAAATTTTATTGGCCAAAAAATTCGGTTGCTTGGGTCATTGCGCGGTGATGGCGGTTCGTGGGTTTAGAAACCCAGCGACGACTTCATAAAAAACCGAATTTTGCTGCACATTAACAATGGTTTACATGGCAGCGCTTGTTCCTGGGGGGCGCTGTTGCGCTGGTGGCCTAAAAGTAAGCTGGTGGTCCCGACGTGATTGGCTACGCCTCTTCTCGGCCTGTTGGCCTCGCAGTCGAATGAATTCGAACCACGAAGCGCACTTCAGCTTACTTTTAGGCCGCGCTGTTGCGCTGTTGGCCTAAAAGTAAGCTGGTGGTCCCGACGTGATTCGAACACGTGGCCTAGCGTTTAGGAAACGCTCGCTCTATCCAGCTGAGCTACGGGACCCCTGCCGCGTTGTTAGCCGAAGCGGCGAGCTATTTCCAGCCGGTTGATTCATCCATCAACCCGTAGTAACTAAACCCCTATGAGCAAAGCCAAAATTCAGAACATTGTCGAAAGCGCCATCAGCAAGGCCGATTCCAGCTATTTCTTCGAGGATTATACCAAGCAAGCCAAAGCCGTTTTACAGGCACTTCAAAGCGCCGGCTTCACCGTTTTGCCCACCAAGCTCGATGATGAGGTTTTCCTTCAGGTTTCCAAAGAAATGCGCACTGGCCGCGTGAAGCCCGAAGAACATGTGAAAGATGTGTTCCAAACCGCCCTGCGAGTGATCGCGTCGAAGTCTTGATATTGCGTTCAAACGCCACGCAGGCTTTACGCTACGCGGCTCGCCATGGAAGGCTACGCACCGACGACGGCCCCCTTATTCCGCGTTCGGTCAAAATGGTTGGCATACACGAAGCCGGCGCGCGCTGAGAGGGCGCGTAGCAGCGCTACGTAACCGATTGAGCACGGCGGCGACAAAGTAGGCCGGCCGTTTTCACCGAACGCTAAATATGAATCGCGCGGCCATCCACGGCCAGCGCGGCTTCTTTCACCGCCTCGTTATAGGTTGGGTGCGCGTGGCAGGTGCGGGCAATGTCTTCGGCGCTGGCACCAAATTCCATGGCCACACAGGCCTCGTGAATCATGTTGCCGGCTTGCGGGCCAATGATATGCACGCCCAGCACTTCATCGGTTTTGGCATCGGCGATGATTTTCACCAGACCATCCGTCTGCGCGGTGGCGCGGGCGCGGCTGTTGGCGAGGAATGGGAATTTGCCCACTTTATACGCCACACCGGCGGCCTTCAGCTCTTCTTCCGTCTTTCCAACCGTTGCCACTTCGGGGTGGGTGTAAATGACACCCGGAATGGTGTTGTAATTCAGGTGCGGCTTCTGGCCCGCAATGGTTTCGGCCACGGCCATGCCTTCATCTTCGGCTTTGTGGGCCAGCATGGGGCCAGCAATCACATCGCCAATGGCATAGATGTTTGGCACGGCGGTTTGCCAGTGGGCGTTGGTGTCGATCTGCCCGCGTTTATTGGTGGCGAGGCCCACATTCTCAAGACCCAGTTTATCCGTATAAGCGCGACGGCCCACGGCCAGCAGCACAATATCTGCTTGAAGGGTCTGAGACCCTTCACCCGAAACGGGTTCATAGCTCACTTCAACGCCGGACTTGCTCGTTTTCGCGGCGCTCACTTTCTGACCCAGCTTGAATTCGAAGCCCTGTTTTTCCAGAATCTTCTGGAATTGTTTGGCGATTTCGGCGTCGATGCCGGGGGTAATGCGATCCAGATATTCCAGCACCGTGACTTTGGCACCCAGACGCTGCCAGACCGAGCCAAGCTCAAGCCCAATCACCCCCGCGCCGATGATCACCAAATGCTTGGGCACCGCTTTCAGCTCCAGCGCGCCGGTGCTTGAAACGATTTGTTTTTCATCGACCACCACGCCGGGCAGTGGCGACACTTCGGAACCGGTGGCAATGATGATGTTTTTCGCGGCGTATGTGTCGGCCCCCACGGTCACTTCATTTTTGCCCGTAATGGTTCCCATGCCCTTAATATACGTCACCTTGTTTTTCTTGAACAAGCCTTCGATGCCTTGGGTGAGCTTGCTCACCACATCGGTTTTGCGGGCCATCATGGCGGGCAGGTTCAGCTTCACCGAACCATCAATGCCGTGTTCGGCGAAGTGGACGCTAGCGTCCTTAAATTTTTCTGAACTCTCGAGCAAGGCCTTCGATGGAATACAGCCCACGTTGAGGCAGGTGCCGCCCAGTGCGCCACGCATTTCCACGCAGGCCGTTTTGAGGCCCAGCTGGCTGGCGCGAATGGCCGCTACATAACCGCCCGGCCCGCCGCCGATCACTACTACGTCGAATTGTTCCGTCATCACTCTCTCCTTGTCATTCCCGCGAAGGCGGGAATCCAGTAATCTCGTTCCATAAATCCTGCCATTCAGGATTCTTTTCTTCAATCAGCCGCAGCTTCCACTGGCGGTTCCATTTTTTCAGCTGCTTCTCGTGCACAATAGCCTCTTCAACAGACTCATGTGTTTCATAATAGACGAGGATATTTACGCCATAGTTTTTTGTAAAACCACCCATTTGCTTTTGCTGATGCTGCGCGGTGCGGCGAATTAAGTCACTTGTTACGCCAATATAGAGGGTTCCGTTTCGTTTGCTGGCAAGAATATAAACCCAGTAGTTTTTCATAGGGTCGCCTTGAACCAGCGTTTCAGCCTGTCATTCCCACGAAGGTGGGAATCCAGCAAAGCGCCGTCTGGCGCTTAATGACTGCGGGTACCGCAGCAATTATTCCGCCGCGGACGCGGCTTAAGACTGGATCCCCGCCTTCGCGGGGATGACAAGTGGTTAGTGTGTGCCGATCACGATAACACCAAATTGTTCCGTCATTAGTATCTATGTCTGTATGGATTATTGTTATCAATTATTACTGGGCCACCCGTGGTATAGGGGTTGTTCGCTGAATTTGGAGAGTAAGGACTTCCATACTGGCCGTAAGGATTGTTCACGCTATCTGGTGAATATTTACTTCCATAGCGACCATAAGGATTGGAAACAGAATTTGGATCGTAAGGATTGCTGTTCAAATTACCCAGATACTTCCCATTATTGGGATCAACTAATATTGGGGTCGCAAAAACAGTGTTTGCCGATAGAATAAAAGCCAAAAACACTAACTTTTTCATCATGCACCCCTCCTAATTAAAAAATTAAAGCCCCAACAGAAGCCGTCTTGGATCTTCAATCGCCTGTTTCACCTTCACGAGGAAAATCACCGATTCCGAACCATCGATAATGCGGTGGTCATAGCTCATGGCCACATACATCATGGGGCGGATGACCACCTGGCCATTCACGGCCACGGGGCGTTCCTCGGTTTTGTGCATACCCAAAATGCCCGATTGCGGCGGGTTAATAATGGGCGTGCTCATCAGCGAACCATAGGTGCCGCCGTTTGAAACCGTGTAGGTGCCGCCGGTCATATCGGCCATGCTCAGCGTGCCGTCACGGGCTTTTTTCGCGGCGTTGGCAATATCAAGTTCGATTTGCGCGAGCGACTTTTTGTCGCAATCACGAATTACCGGAACCACTAAGCCGTTGGGGCCGCCCACGGCCACGCCAATGTCGTAGTAGTTTTTATAGATGATTTCATCGTCCGAAATTTCGGCGTTCACCGCCGGAATTTGCTTCAGCGCGTTCACCACCGCTTTCACGAAGAAGCCCATGAAACCCAGCTTAATGCCGTGTTTCTTCTCAAACTCATCTTTATATTCATTGCGCAGGGAAATCACATTGCTCATGTCGATTTCGTTGAAGGTGGTGAGAATGGCCGCGGTGTTTTGCGACTCTTTCAAACGGCGGGCAATGGTGGCGCGCAGCTTGGTCATTTTCACGCGTTCTTCGCGCGGGCCAACGGCGGGGCTGGCGGCAAAACCATCGCCTTCCAACGCGGTTAGCACATCGCCTTTCGTCAAGCGGCCATCTTTGCCGCTGGCAGCAATAGCAGCCACATTCACCTGCGGATTTTCAGCCAGAAGTTTCGTTACGGCTGGGCCTGAATTGGTTGCTGGCGCAGCCGCTTTGGCCGCGGGGGCCGGTGCGGCCACGGGTGCCGCTGCTTTTGGCGCTTCGGCTTTGGCAGGTGCTGCGGCAGCCTTCCCGCCGCTGGCACCCACGTCAATTTTGCCCAGCAATGCGCCAACGCTGACGCTATCACCGGTTTTCGCCACATGCTCTTTCAGCACGCCAGCGGCGGGGGCATTCACTTCCACCGTCACTTTGTCGGTTTCAAGTTCCACCAGCGCTTCGTCGGCTTTCACCGCGTCGCCGGGTTGTTTGAACCATTTGGCCACCGTTGCTTCGGTCACCGATTCGCCCAAAGTGGGTACAATAATTTCACCAGCCATAATTTTCTCCTGTGCTTTCTATGCTTTCTTTTTTTGTTTCGTGGTGGCCTCGCCTGCAAGCGTCAGCCCACTTTCAATGACGGCGGCCTGTGCCTTGGTGTGCAGCTTCAAATAGCCTTCCGCCGGGCTTGCCGCTTCCTTACGGCCCACATAGCGAATGCGCGAGGTGGCGCGGCCCAACCCTTCCATCACATCGCCAATGCGTGGGCCAATGAAGCGCCAGGCGCCCATGTTTTCGGGTTCTTCCTGTGCCCATGCCACTTCGGCATTGGGATATTGCTTCAGCGCGGTCGCAATTTCTTCGGCGGGGAAGGGGTAATATTGTTCCACACGCACCAGGGCAATATCATCAATTTTGCGTTCGCGGCGGGCTTCCAACAGCTCGTAATAGAGCTTGCCGCTGGTGAACATCACGCGCTTCACCTCGGCATCCTTGGCGATTTTATCAATCTCCGGAATGACGCGCTTAAAGCGGTTGCCCGGGGTGAATTCTTTCAAATCCGACACGGCCAGTTTATGACGCAGCAACGATTTTGGAGTCATCACAATGAGGGGTTTACGGAAATTGCGGCGCAGTTGACGGCGCAGGGCGTGGAAGAAGTTAGCGGGGGTGGTGATATTCACCACCTGCATATTGTCTTCGCCGCACATCTGCAAAAAGCGCTCCAGGCGGGCCGACGAATGCTCCGGCCCCTGCCCCTCATAACCATGGGGCAGCAACATCACCAAGCCACTCATGCGCAGCCATTTAATTTCACCGCTCGAAATAAACTGGTCGATCACCATTTGGGCGCTGTTGGCGAAATCACCAAACTGGCCTTCCCATAAGGTCAGCGCGGCCGGTTCTGCCAGCGAATAGCCATATTCAAACCCCAACACTGCCAGTTCGGACAGGGACGAGTCATGCACTTCATAGCGGGCTTGATTGCTGGTGAGATGGTTCAGCGGCACATGGCGCTCTTCCGTCTGCTGATCCACCCACACGGAATGGCGATGCGAGAACGTTCCACGTCCGGAATCTTGTCCAGTGAGCCTTACGGGTGTGCCTTCTACCACCAGCGAACCGAAGGCGAGCGCTTCGCCCATGGCCCAATCGAGCCCGGTGCCAGTTTCAATCATATCCAGCTTGGCTTTCAACTGACGATCCACCTTGCGATTCAAATTGAAACCGGTGGGCACCACGGTCAGGCCCACGCCGACCGTTTTCAGCACGCTCAAATCAACGCCGGTGTCAGGCTCTTTGCCCAAGCCATGTTCGGCCTTGGTGAAGCCGCTCCACTTGCCCTCAAGCCAGTTGGCTTTGTTGGGTTTGAATTCCTTACCCGCATCATATTCTTTGTTCAAATGCACCAGCAGTGCCTCGGCTTCGGCGCCAATTTCGGCTTCCGTCATGGTGCCTTCCGCAATCAGTCGCTGGCCGTAGATATGGGCGGGCAGCATTTTTTTGCCGATGATAGTGTACATTTGTGGCTGGGTGAACATTGGCTCATCGCCTTCGTTATGGCCATATTTGCGATAGCAGATGATATCCACCACCGAATCGCGACCAAATTGCTGGCGGAATTCTGTTGCCAAGCGGCAGCAGAACACCACCGCCTCGGGGTCATCACCATTCACATGGAAAATGGGGGCCTGAATCATCTTCGCGACGTCGGTTGGGTAGGGCGTGAAGCGCGAATATTTCGGCGCGGTGGTAAAACCAATTTGGTTATTCACCACCACATGCACGGTGCCGCCGGTGCGATAGCCGCGCAGCTCAGCCAGCGACAATGTTTCTGGCACCGAACCTTGGCCCGCGAATGCGGCGTCGCCATGCAACGTCAGCGCCATCACTTTTTTGCGGTCCACGTCGTTATGCTGGTCTTGTTTGGCGCGCACCTTACCCACCACCACCGGATTCACAATCTCGAGGTGCGATGGGTTGGCGGTCAGCGATAAATGCAGATTTTTGCCGTTGGGCATGGTGCGGTCATGGCTGGCGCCCAGGTGATATTTCACATCACCCGAACTATCGATGCTTTCAGGGAAATCGAGGTTGCCGTTAAAAATGGAAAGCAGCTCGGAATAAGGTTTGCCCATGATGGTGGTCAGCACGTTCATGCGGCCACGGTGCGGCATGCCGATGACGATTTCTTCCACGCCGTTGTTGCTGGCGGTTTCTAAAATAGCCAACAACCCGGGCACCATGGCGTCGCCGCCTTGAATGGAGAAGCGCTTCATGCCGGTATATTTCACCTGCACAAATTCTTCGAATCCTTCCACTTCCAGCAGATTGCGCAGAATGGCTTTTTTCTCGTCTTTGCTGAAAGCGGGCGCGCCGCGCGCCGCCTCGATGCGGCTTTGCACCCAACTGCGTTGTGCGGGGTCTTGAATATGCATGAACTCCACACCCATGGTGCCCGAATAGCTGGCTTGCAGCGTGTCGAGAATGTCACGCAGCGTGGCGCGTTCGCGGCCCAAATTACCACCGAGGAAAATTTCACGGCCAAAATCAGCCGCATTGAAGCCATAGGATTCAGGGTCGAGATCGGCATGCATGGCTGGCTGTTCAATACCCAGCGGGTCGAGCGTGGCGAGCAGGTGGCCGCGCACGCGATAAGCGCGGATGAGCATTTGGGCGGCAAGCGCAAGGCGGGCTTCGTTCTCAATCGCTTTGGGGTCTATCGCCGCGGCACCGCCTTTCTTATTTTCCGCTGCAGGCCGCGCCTGCGGCGCGTCTGGGTCGGGCTCGCCAATCACCCGTGCAGGCGCTTGATCCCACGAAATATCACGCTCGGTCTGGCCGTCGAGTCCGGCGAAAAATTTCTGCCAGCTGGCATCCACGCTGGCCGGATTTTTCAAATAGCGTTGGTAAAGCTCTTCCACGAAAACGGCATTGGCGCCGTAAAGGAATGTATTTTCTAAGCTGTCGCTGGACATGGATCTACCCCGAAAAACTGCAAACGCGTTGCCTGATTCCTAGGCCTCGGCATTTGGCTTGGCAAGTGCATTTCCTGAAAACGGGCGTAACTTTCGCAGAAAGCAACGGGTTGTGTTTTGCGATGCAACGAACATGCTGGCGACGTTGTCGCGTGGGGGCGAAGGCGCCCCCGCTACCGCTCCCCCTCGTTCGCCTGACGGCTCCGGCTCGCGCGGGCCATCCGCGCTACGCAGCCCCCTAACTTCGGAAGAGTCGAGCGTAGCCTTCCATGGCGAGCCGCGTTAGCGCGGGGGTCAGCGAAGCGTAGGGGACTGAGGTCCCCTACTTACCTAATAACTCTTTCATGGTGCGGCCCATGTGGCCAGGGTTATCGCACACTTTAATACCGGCCGATTTCATGGCCTCGATTTTATCTTCCGCGCCACCTTTACCGCCCGAAACAATTGCGCCCGCATGGCCCATGCGGCGGCCCGGAGGGGCCGTGCGGCCCGCAATAAAGCCCACGACTGGTTTTTTGATTTTTGATTTTTTCAAAAACTCCGACGCATCTTCTTCGGCGCTGCCGCCAATTTCACCAATCATAATAATGGCGTCGGTGTCGTCATCCTTCAGGAACATTTCCAGCACTTCCATATGATTCGTGCCGTTCACCGGGTCGCCGCCAATGCCCACGCAGCTGCTTTGGCCAAGGCCAACAGCGGTGGTTTGGCCCACCGCCTCATACGTCAGCGTGCCCGAACGCGACAGAATGCCAATGCGGCCTTTCTGGTGAATATGGCCAGGCATAATGCCGATTTTGCATTCGTCAGGGGTAATAACACCCGGGCAATTTGGCCCAATGAGGCGGGTTTTGCTGTTCACCAGCGCGCGTTTCACTTTCACCATGTCAAGCACGGGAATGCCCTCGGTGATGCAAATCGCCAATTCCATTTGTGCATCGATCGCTTCCAAAATTGCATCGGCCGCAAAACGTGGCGGCACATAAATCACCGTCGCGTTCGCGCCCGTTTTGGCGCGCGCTTCGTGCACGGTGTTGAACACGGGCAGTTCCAAATGTTTGGTGCCGCCTTTGCCGGGCGTTACGCCACCCACCATTTTGGTGCCGTAAGCAATGGCTTGTTCGGAATGGTAGGTACCTTCACGGCCGGTGAAGCCCTGACAAATGACTTTGGTGTTTTTATTGATGAGAATGGACATTCGCTTTGCTCCTTGAGTGATCAGAGTCGAGAGTCGAGAGTCGAGTGACCCTAATTCGCGACCAATGAAAAAATGATGCTCTTTGTATCTTTTAGTGATCCGATCGCATGACTATCGTCGATTACTAATTTACTCGACTCTCGACTCTCGACTCTGATCACTTTTCTCATTACGCCGCCTGTTTCTTAACGGCGCCGGTAATTTTATCGGCGGCGTCGGCGAGGTCGTCGGCAGCTAAAATGGCAAGGCCACTCGTGGCCAGCATTTTCTTGCCCAGCTCCACGTTGGTACCGGCCAAACGCACCACCAGTGGCACGTTGAGGCTCACTTCGCGCGCAGCACCAATGATACCTTCCGCAATAATATCGCAGCGCATAATGCCGCCGAAGATGTTCACCAGAATACCTTCCACGTTCGGGTCACTCAGAATGAGCTTGAACGCTTCCGTCACTTTTTCTTTGTTCGCGCCGCCGCCCACATCAAGGAAGTTGGCTGGCTCGCCGCCATAGAGCTTAATGATATCCATCGTCGCCATGGCCAAACCTGCACCATTCACCATGCAGCCAATGTTACCATCCATTTTCACGTAAGAGAGGCCGAATTTGGCAGCTTGCAGTTCCAGCGGATCTTCTTCGTCTTCGTCGCGCATTTCGGCAATGTCGGGCTGACGGAACAGCGCGTTATCATCAAAATTGAATTTCGCATCGAGCGCGATCAGCTTGTTTTGCTTGGTAATCACCAGCGGGTTGATTTCCACTTGCGAAGCATCAGTGGCGATGAACGCATTATAGATGCCAAAAATCAGCTTTTGGAAATCGCCGTGCAGCTCCAGCGGCAACTCAATGCCGAAGGCCAGATTGCGCGCATGATGGGCCTGAATGCCCGCCGCCGGATCCACCGGCACAGTGATGATTTTTTCAGGGTGCGAATGGGCCACTTCTTCAATATCCACGCCGCCTTCTTTGCTGGCAATAAACGTCACCGCGCTGAACTGGCGATCAAGGACCACCGACAAATAAAGCTCAGCTCCAATGTCCGAACCTTCTTCGATATAGACGCGCTTCACTTCCTTCCCCTCGGGGCCGGTTTGATGGGTCACCAGTGTCATGCCCAGCATTTCTTTGGTCAGGCGCTTTACTTCGTCGAGGCTTTTGGCCAGCTTCACGCCACCTGCCTTGCCTCGTCCGCCCGCATGAATTTGCGCCTTCACCACCCACAGGCTGCCGCCGAGCGATTGGGCCACTTGTTCAGCCTCTGCGGGCGTGTAGGCAACGCCGCCACGGGGCACGGGCACACCATATTTTGCAAGAACGGACTTAGCCTGGTATTCGTGAATGTTCATTGGGTTCTCCTCATCAGATGCGCAGAAGACGCTTAAATCTCAGCTTTGGTGGCGCGGATCACTGAAAGCCGCGCGATCTTCTCGTGAACACGGCTCCACTACATGCCAGAGGACCGCTGTGCTTGGCAAGCACGATTTCACTATTTTAGCCCAGGCAAAGATTTCAACGGACAGCAAAAATAGTTTGTCACAAGACTTTTTCATATTCTTTATAAAACCGTAACATACACATGATATGTTGGTGTCTGAATTTTGGAACATATCCCTTATGAAGTCATCCGATCAATCCCTACGGGTTAGCAAGGAATACAAGTCACGCATTGATTGGCTGACGCGGGCGATGGGCTATCCAGACTCGGCCAAAGGGCTGGAGGCGCTGGCCGATATGCTGCGCAAGGAAGATGCGCTGTTTTTTCCTGAAACGATTCTCGAAAAATTTGCCGACACCCCTACCGACTATACCGAAGAAGCGCGTGCGAGTATGAAAAGCATTCTACGTGCCGGCATCTTTAATGATGCGGGTGTCGAAGCCTATGCCGCACCCGTGACGCCCCTGGCATTTGGGCTGTTTGAACTTGCCGCACAAGCCCATCGTAGCCGCATGGATATGCGCTATGTCATCGGCTGTGCCGATATTTCAAATTTGGGGGGGCTTAATCAGGCCCTTCCCAATCGGGCACGGGCCGATATGATTCTGGCGCATCTGGCGCTCTTGCCCCAGGACGCCATGCAAGAATGGGAGGCCATCCACGGGTATCGAGTGCAAATGATGGCCGTGCGCACCGGGGGCGATGAATTTAAATATCTGGCGCAAATCAAAACGCGCGACGGATCCGCCATCAACGATACCGACCTCACGAAACAATTGAATGAGCTGGTGGAAAGCATCGATTCAAACGCCGCCGCATTTGCCAAAAAGACAGGTATCGACCACATTGCGCACTACAAGGTGGGTCGCGCACCGGGCGTTGGCACCACGGTGACCATGCGTATCGTCAATCCCCAGATGCCAAATCTCATACAAACCATTCATGGCATGGGTGTCGATATCGCCGAAAAACGCAAAACGCGGGATGCGGCCTATGTCCCATCTCAAACCCCTCAATTGCTTTATTTAAAGCCGCCCAAAAAATTACCCCCGTCTTACCATCGCGTGGATGCCACCACGCCCTACGATCAAACGGCGCTGACGCCTGAGCGCGGTGAATCGCTGGAGCGCTTCTCGTTGCGCATGGCGCTTGAAAAAGGTGGGTTTCAAGAGCTTGCCCAACGCGCCGACCTTTTGTCTTATTATCCATCGCGGCGGCGCAGCGATATCAATCACTTAAATGAAGAATTCAAAACGCTGCGCCCGGAGGATCAGAAAGCGATCAGCCGCCTTGTGGAAGTCGAGCGGATGCGTGGGCTGACCGATCCTGTCACGCGTTGTTATAGCAGCGCTTATTTTAATGAATGCGTCGATTATGCCAAATCTCAAGGCCACACCAAGGTCATGGAAGTCGACATGAAAAACCTCCCGGGCCTCAATTTGCTGAGCGAGCCCATGGCCGATGCCGTGTTGCGCGAGGTTGGAAAAGTTATTGATGGCGCTTATCGCGATGCGATGCATTATAAGCAAAAACCGCTGGTGGCCCGTTCGGCCGGCAGCGTGTTTACGATCTTCATGCCAGGCGACACCCCGCAGCCAGCGATTAAAAAGCTCAAAACAGCCCTGACTGAAGGCATCGAAAACATCAATGCCATCCCGATCAAAAACTTTACAAGCCAAGTCAAACTAAGCAGCATTAACACGCACGGCTATACAAAGATTGGTGACATTAAGGCAATAAAGCCATATCCTGCCGAAATGAAAATTCCAGACCACGGAATAGCCCTCACTTTTAGCGAGCGATCCCTTGAGCAAGACCTTTCAAGACAAAATTCGCGGTAACCGTTTCACGCCGAAACCGCCGCGCCTTAACCTCTCGGAAGGGATGACACCAGAGGAAATGCAAGCGAACGAAACCATACGACACGCCAAGCAAGAGGCTGCGCTGGCCGCACAAAACAGCGCATCTTCCGACACATCTTCCAACGAAGAATAATTAAGCGGCTTTTTTGTCAAGTTTGGTGGCAGCAATCAACTCGCGCACCGCGCCCACTGAATGGTCAAACTGGGCCTTTTGTTCGGCGGGCAGAGCAATCTCAACAATTTTCTCAACGCCACCGGCACCAATAATCACCGGCACGCCAACGTAAATATCTTTCTGACCATATTCGCCATTCAGCCAGGCCGCGCATGGCAGCAGGCGTTTTTCGTCGCGCAAATACGCCGTCGCCATGGCAATCGCCGAAGCAGCGGGCGCATAATAGGCCGAACCGGTTTTCAGCAGGCCCACAATTTCAGCCCCGCCATCGCGCGTGCGCTGAACAATGGTGTCAATTTTTTCTTGAGAAGACAGGCCCATTTTAATGAGGTCGGGCACGGGAATGCCAGCCACGGTAGAATAATTCACCACCGGCACCATGGTATCGCCATGGCCGCCAAGCACGAAGGTTGTCACATCATTTTTCGAGGCACCAAATTCTTCGGCAATGAAGTGGCTGAAGCGCGC
>CANEUT010000033.1 GCA_947441895.1 Rickettsiales bacterium
ATGGTGACAATTTTTTTGCTGGTGGTACCGCGCACAATGGAATCATCGACCAGAATAACGCGCTTACCTTTCAAGATGGCGCTGTTGGCATTGTGTTTGAGTTTTACGCCCAGGTGACGAACCGATTCCGACGGTTCAATAAAGGTGCGACCCACGTAATGATTGCGAATAATGCCAAGCTCAAACGGCAGGCCCGAAGCCTCGGCATAGCCAATGGCACCGGGTACGCCCGAATCAGGTACTGGCACCACCATATCGGCTTCCACAGGGTTCTCGCGGGCCAGTTCAGCGCCGATGGCTTTGCGCACGCCATAGACATTGCGATATTCCATTACACTATCGGGGCGGGCGAAATAGACATACTCAAAAATGCAAAAACGATGCGGCGTTTTGGCGAAGGGGAAGAAACTTTTGAGGCCGGTTTTATTAATGACAACCATTTCGCCAGCGGCAATATCGCGCTCATAATGGGCACCAATAATATCAAGCGCGCAGGTTTCTGACGCCAGTATATAGGCATCACCCAAGCGGCCCAGCACCAGCGGACGCACGCCATGCGGGTCGCGCACGCCAATCACCGCATCGGGTGTTAGCATGACCAGTGAATAAGCACCTTCGACGCGCTTAAGGGCTTCGACGATACGGTCTTCCACTGTAGTGGCGGATGACAGGGCGACCAGATGCACAATGACTTCGGTGTCGGATGTTGAGGCAAAAATAGAACCACGGGCAATCAGCTCGTGGCGTAGGGCCATGGCGTTGGTTAGGTTGCCGTTATGGGCCAGCGCAAAGCCACCGAGCGAGAGGTCGGCATGAAAGGGTTGCACGTTGCGCAACAAGGTTTCGCCGGTGGTGGAATAGCGGTTATGGCCAATGGCATTGCTGCCACGCAATTTGCTAATCACGTCATGCGAACTAAAATGATCACCCACTAAACCCAGCGCGCGGTCGGCAAAAAATTTGCCGTCATCACAGCTGACAATGCCCGCTGCTTCCTGACCGCGATGCTGCAACGCGTGTAAGCCAAGTGCCGTATGTGCCGCCGCATCGGGCGTGCCGTAGATACCGAAAACGCCACATTCATCATTGAATTTATCGAACATCATTTCGCTCATTTTCTTCGCGCATTTGTTTTTGCAGTTCTTCAAGCGAGGGTAGTGATTCCTCAGCTGTTGAACCGCTGTTTTCAGTGGTGGATGGCAGTTGAAGTGGGGTTATTTCCGGATTCTTTTTCATCAGCTCATTCAAATAATCCGGTGCAATGGCGGCAACGCCACGGGCCACTTTTGCCACATAAGGCCGCGATGCCGATTCTTTCACCCAATCGGGGTAATCTTTTTCGGGCGTGACGAGGGAGAAAATAAAATAACCAATGGCCACCAGCAAAATGCCGCGGGCCACGCCAAAAAGAAGTCCGGCAAAATTATCAAGGAAACCAATTTCGGAACTGGATTTAAAAAATTTGATGATGAAACCACTGAGGATAGAAAACGCCAGCAGCGACATGAGGAAGACGCCGGTGGCGGCAAGACCGCTGGCAGCCGCGGCATTTTTCAGCTGAGGTTCAAGCCCTGCACCCACTTTGGGGAACAAATAAAGGGTGAGCAAGGCGGCGCCCAGCCATGCACCCAGCGACAAAATTTCGCGCACAAATCCACGATAGAAAGATAGCAAACCCGAGAGGCCGATAATCACCAGCACAATGAGATCAAAGATGTTGAGCGATGTTTGGACCATGATGTTTTAAGACGTTAGGGTGAATGATTATGATTCCTCTAGCATGAAGCGCACCAGCCCGTCTACATGGGCGACGCGCTCCACGCGGTGGAGGGCGATATTTTTTTCCGGCGAGGAGCTGGGAATGATTGCCTGGGTGAACCCAAGCGCTTGTGATTCTTTCAGCCGTGTATCGGTACGACTAACGGCGCGGATTTCGCCCGTGAGGCCAATTTCGCCGAAACTGACAATGCTGGTGGCAATGGGTTTATCCATCAGCGCGGAAAGCAAGGCCATGCTGACGGCAACATCGGCGGCCGGCTCATTAATTTTCAGGCCGCCGGCAACGTTCAGGAACACTTCTTTATCGGCAAAGCGCATGCCAGCGCGGGTTTCCAAAACGGCCAGAATCATCGACAGGCGGGCGCTGTCATAGCCCACGGTGGCGCGGCGCGGCGTGGCCATGGATGAGGGCGAGACAAGCGCCTGAATTTCAGCCAGCAGGGGGCGCGTGCCCTCCATGCCCGCAAACACCGCGGCGCCGCTGACGGGGTTGTCGCGCGCATGCAGAAATAATGCGCTGGGGTTGCTTACCTGTTCCAGCCCCACATCGCTCATGGCGAAAACGCCGATTTCATCGGTGGCACCGAAGCGGTTTTTGGTAGCGCGCAAAATGCGATAATATTGCCCGCGGTCGCCCTCGAAATAGAGCACTGTATCGACCATATGTTCCAGCACACGGGGTCCGGCGATTTGACCGTCTTTGGTTACATGGCCGACAAGAATAAGGCTGAAGCCGCGCTTTTTTGCGGCGCGGATGAGCTCGTGGCTGCTGGCGCGCACCTGCGCCACCGTGCCGGGCGCGGAATCGAGCGAATCGATAAATACGGTCTGAATGGAATCAACAATCACCACTTCCGGCGCATCCACCGTGTCGATACTGGCCAGAATTTCGCGTACTGAGGTGGCTACCGCCAGCTTCAGGGGTGATTTTTCAATGCCCAGACGCTGGCTGCGTAATTGAATTTGGGCGAGCGATTCTTCGCCTGAAAGATAGAGCACATTTTTTGCTGATGGGGGATAAGTATCCCCCAAACCCCCTCGCTGCGCTATTGCTTGCGGCTCGCCATGGGAGGCTACGCGCTCAAAACTAATACCGCTTGCCATTGCTGCTGCCGCTTGCAGCAACAGGGTCGATTTACCAATACCGGGGTCACCACCCAGCAAAATGGCGGAACCTTCCACCAGCCCGCCGCCCAGCACACGGTCCAGCTCGGCAATGCCGGTAGTGGCGCGGGTGTGGCCAGGCACGGCATCGGCCAGGGTGGAAATTTCTAACCCTTTGCTTTTTCCTGGCTTTAAACCTTTTGGGGTACGGGTAACGGTCTCTTCAACAATGGTGTTCCATTCGTTACAGGCGTCGCACTTTCCGGCCCATTTATGCGATACCGCACCGCAGGCCTGGCAGACATATTGACTGTTTATTTTGGCGACGGTCATAATTTGGTAACCTTTTGCCTGTAAAACCATTAAGATGCAATCAGAACCGAAGAGTTTATGACAGAACAAAAGCAAGACCCAACCACCACTGAAACAACCCTTGATGTTGCAGGGCAGTACCCGCTGCGTGTGGTGAAAGGGCCCGATGGCAAGCCACAGCTTGAAGTGGATTTAACCCGGGCGAATCGCTCCTATTTCCGCGAGCACCTGCAGGAATTGCTGCAGCTTGAGGTGGGTGGCACTCTTATCAAACCACTTGAAAAGAAAAAAGAAGCGATCGATGGTCGCAAGCTTCATTTTACTCTGCCTGCCGATATAAAAGACGGCGCGGCGATGATGCTGCGCACATCGTATGCAGTGGGCGATAAAGGTTTCTCTCAACCGGTGAGCAGTGTTGTGTATCAGGGCGAAACGCTCGCTGCTGGCCCTAAACACCCTGAATATCAGATGAGTATCTCGGAAACGCGGGCGCTTGGACGCAGCCTACGCCGTGATGCCGATCTATCACGTGATGTGCTGCATAAAATTCCTTATGATCGTAAAGCACGCGTTGGTTTTGATGCCAGCAAACACGCCCCCATCACCGATGTGCACACCCACTCATCAGCACAAGTGTCAGGCGTGTCGCTGGTCAAGGCGGCGATTGACGAAGACCTCAAAGAACCTGAGGCCAAGGCAAAGATTAATGGTGTAGAGAAATCTTTCAAAGGCATCTGTTATCCGGTGGAACTGCTGAAGCAGTTGGGTGTCTATGATCCGAGCCAACCAACAGAACCCATGCTATCGCGCGAGTTTAACCCCGGTAAAGACGATGGGTTGGCCTGCGAGCAAAAAGATGTGCAGTGCGATGGTGTGCGGGCCAAAGATCTGACAGAAGAGCAGCGTGATGCCATTATTGCCAAAATGGATATCGCGGCCGATACCACCATGAGCTTCAGCGATTTTGATCGCAAAATGTATCGCTTCCGCAACCCGTTTGTAAAACACCCGGCGCTCACCAAGCCTATTTTGCGCAGCATTGCGGCTGATTATGCGGCGCATGGCATCAAATATGCCGAGCTTTCCACCGGCTCGATGATGGACCCCGCCTGGTTTAAAGAAATGGCTGAGGTGGTGAAGGAAATTGAAGATGCGGGGGGGCCAAAACTGCGCTTCCTCATTGGCATTCCGCGCAATGCTAGCCCGGTGCAAACCTTCATCACGCTCGAAAAAATCAAGCATCTTGCGCGTCATCCCTATATTGTGGGGGCTGATTTGCTTGGGTATGAATCGAACAGCACCAGTGAATTTGGCTGGGCCTTGGCGCATTTGGCCGATTGGGCACGCGCCAGCGAAGGCAGCGAACTGAAGCCCAGTGAAGGTTGGGACTTTAAGCGCGATTTTATCATCCGCGTGCATGCGGGGGAAACCGCCAAGAACCAAGATAACGTTCGCCACGCCATTAACATCGCCGCCGAATATGGGGTGCGGGTGCGTATTGGCCATGGGTTGCACGCCGCGATTGATGCGAAGAGCGAGAAAAGTTTGCAGGCCATTACCCAGCACATGGATGAAAAAGGGCTTAGCAATCCCGATCAGTTCGCCACCGAACGCTGCATGGATTCAAACCAAGTGTACCGGACCAAAATGCTGGTGCATAACCAGCCCGATTTTCTGACTGTGCAAGCGCGTGGGAAACATGGAACGCCCAACGGGGATAAGAAATTTGTACCGCGCTTCCTTAGCAGCGATGGAGGCGGTGCCTTGCAAACCAGCCCCGTGCAGCTTGCCTATTCAGCCTTGGCTTCGGGCATGAAGCTGAGTGAATTAGCCGAAATCAGGCAGTTTGAACAAGGCTATATTGATCGACAAGACCAGCGTGAAAAGCTGAAGACCAAAGCGTTTGAGAGTCATTATGGTAACGGTGCGCAAGGACGCACTGCCTTTTTAGATGAATATAAAAAGAAGGTCGATGCGATTCCCCGCGATACCAACGAACTTTTGCATTATTTGCCCCCCGTTTTTGATGGCAAAAAACCCATTCTCATCGGCGGTGCTTCGGGCAGCAGCTGGGATAAAATGGACAAAATAGACCGTGTGCATGTGGTGCGCGCCATGGAAATGCTGGTGAGGGTCTGTGATCCGAAGAAAACCTATTTCGTGCTGGGTCGCGTGCAAAGCGAAGGCGTAAGTAAAGCACTTGATATTGCCGTGAAGCACTGGAATAGTAAGCATCCGGAACAGAAATTCGCTGTGTTGGGAAGGCTCGCGGGCGCGGGTAAAGAACCGACGAGCGATTTGGCGGATACGGTGAATTGGCTACAGGATATTCCCGAAGGACGTGATTATGTGCCAGCATCGATGCTGAACTTTATTTCGAAACATCATGGGCGCGCCATCTGCTTTAATGGCAGCGATTTTACTGCGGAAATGGCCTATGGCGGCGATGACCATGGCATTCCGCATGCACGGCATGAGCCTTTAAAAAGCCCTGGAAAAATGGGTGAAGTAGCGGAAACCAACGAAACACACTCGCAGTTTCGTGATCTGGATGGGTTCGTGGATCATGTTTTTAAAGCCGCGGGTGACCATCACTTCTTCCGCAAGGAAGCCGATAAAAAAGACATCATGCGCGAGGGCGTTGATTTGGAAGCGGTAAAAGCAGAGGTGTTAAAGCTGAGACTTTCTTCTGAAGAAGTCGGTTCGCAAGGACCATCAGGTGGTGGAGGATTGCCCGGAAAACGCTGATGCTCAGGCGCTTTTGCGGCCTTCTACCTGAATGGGACCCTCGCCCCGGCCATGCACAAACTGGTCCACATAGGGGTTGCCAGAGTTGTCGATGTCTTTCACGGACCCATCCCAGATAATTTTGCCCTGATAGATCATGGCGACGCGGGAGGCAATTTTGCGCACGCTGCTCATATCATGCGTAATGGTGACGGCGGTGCTGCCCAGTTTCTTTACGCATGACTGAATTAAATCATTGATGACGTCGGACATGATGGGGTCGAGGCCGGTGGTGGGCTCGTCGAAGAAAATGATTTCCGGCTTGGTGGCAATGGCACGGGCAAGCCCCACGCGTTTTGCCATGCCGCCAGAAAGTTCTGATGGCATAAGGTCTGCCACCATGGCCTGTAAGCCAACCGAGGCGAGTGTTTCCACCGCTAGTTCTTTTGCTTGTTTGGGGGTCAGTTTCTGGCCGCGTTGATCCGCCCCAAAGGTAATATTTTTCCACACCGGCAGTGAATCAAACAGGGCGCCGCCTTGGAACAACATGCCAAATTTGCGCAGCATGGGTTCGCGCTCACGGAAGTTGAAATGGGTGACATCGACCCCATCCACTTCGATGGTTCCGCTATCGGGTTTAATGAGGCCGAGGACGCTTTTGATCGTAACCGATTTGCCTGAACCCGAGCCGCCAATGATAACAAGCGATTCGCCCGCCGCTACTTCCAAATTCACGCCGTCGAGCACGACTTTTTTGCCGAAGCGTTTGTGAACATTGGTGAGTTTAATTTTTGCGGTCATGCGTTTGCCCCTGTCATTCTGAGCGTAGCGAAGAATCTGGAGGAGGTGGCCTGAGATCCTTCGCTGCGCTCAGGATGACAAAAAGATGGATTGCCGTGCTGCGCTCGCAATGACGTGCTGGAATAGACGAAAATCATCATGCGTTGAACAAAAATTGGGTGAGAATATAGTTGGCGAGCAGAATGAGAATGGATGCCGACACCACGCCGTTGGTGGTTGCCTTGCCCACGCCCTGTGCGCCGCCTTTGCTGTGATAACCATGATAACAGCCCATGAGGGCCACAATAAAACCAAACACCGCGGCTTTTTTAAGCCCACCCAGCACATCGTGCCATGCCAGGAAATTCCAAGTGTTGTTGATGTAGGGCATGGGAGCAAAGCCAAGCACTTTCACGCTGACCTGATAGCCGCCGAAAATGCCGATAATATCACCCACAAACACCAGCACCGGCAGCATGAGGGTGGCCACCAGCACCCGTGGGAACAGTAAATATTTAAACGGGCTGGTGGACAAGGTGGTGAGGGCATCAATCTGTTCCGTCACGCGCATGGTGCCAATTTCAGCCGCAAAAGCCGCGCCAATGCGACCCGCCACCATGAGGCCGGCCATCACCGGTCCCAGCTCGCGCGTGATGGCGAGCGCGACGATAATGGGAATAGAATTTTCGGCACCAAAATCTTTAAAACCTGAATAGGATTGCAAGGCCAGCGCCGCGCCAGTGAATAAGGTGGTGAGGCCAATGACGGGCAGCGAGTAATAGCCGATCTCAATCATCATGCGGCCAATTTGGCGCGGATAATAGGGCGGGCGGAAGCCTTCGCTGAGAATATGGTAGGTGAAAATGCCCACCCGACCAATGGAGGCCAGAAATAGCATGAGCACGTGGCCAATGGCGGCGAGGGGATTATGTTTGAGAAGAAACTCGGTCATGAAAGTTGCATAGCAGTTATTTGAGCAGAGTCCAGAGGCACGTGGGAGTGGTTATTATTCCGTGTAAATTCGCTTCACGCGGTTGCCAATGCGCGTCAGTATTTCATAGCCAATGGTTTCGGCTGCATCGGCCACATCATCCACCCGAATGCCATCGCGGTCGCCAAGCAGGGTGAGTGGGGCGCCTTCATGCAGCAATGATTCGGGCACATCGGTCACGTCGAAGCACAGCATGTCCATCGTCACGCGGCCCAGCAGGCGCACGCGGTGCGCACCGATATATCCGACGGCTTTATTCGACAGGTGGCGTAAATAGCCGTCGGCATAACCACTTGCCACGGTAGCAATGCGCGTACCTTTGGCGGCAGTGACGGTGGCGCCATAGCCCACCGTTTGTTCGCGCTCTAACACGCGGGTCATGAGGATGGGGGAATTCCACTCGGCAACTTGTTTTAGTTTCGATGGGGGTCTTACCCCCAAACCCCCGACGCTACGCGGCTCGCCATGGAAGGCTACGCGTGACTCTTCCACCGTTGGCGATTGTGCAGCAATACCATAGAGCGAGCAGCCGGGGCGGGCGAGGTGGAAGTGATAGTCCTTCGGCAAATAAATGCCACCGGAATTGGTGAGCGATGCCGGAATGCCCGGTGCCAAAGCGAGCGATGATTGGAACAGTTCTAACTGCCTGGCATTCAACGGGTGGCTGGCATCGGGCGCGCAGGCGAAGTGCGACATGATGAGGCTGACGCGGCACGCACTCAGTGCGTCGGGATCTTTTTTCAGTAGCGCCGCAAATTCGTCATGCTGCAGACCCAGCCTTCCCATTGCGGTATCGATATGCAGCGCGCTGACGGCGTGAATATGTTCGGCGGCGACGGGTTTCCAACGCGCCATTTGTTCGGTGGAGTTGAGGATAGGAATGAGGCGGTGGGCGGCGAAGGCGAATTCCTCGCCCGGCAGCACGCCTTGCAGCACCAGAATGCGCACATCGGGCAGGGCTTGGCGCAGTTCAAGCGCTTCGCCCAGCGTGGCCACGAAAAACGTGTGGCATCCGGCTTTTTCAAGCGCGGTGGAAACTTCCACGGCGCCCAGCCCATAGCCATCGGCCTTCACCACGGCGGCGGTTTCAGCACCGGTAAATTGCGCGCGCAGCGTTTGCCAGTTGGCAACAATGGCAGCGAGGTTGACGTTGAGTGTGGGTGTAGTGAACATGATTAGTGCCTAGTTGTTCGCGCGGAGCGAGTCAACCGCAGCGACTAATAGTGCTGTTCCGGCAAATGATCGGGTTTGATATAGTCACTAAAGCGCGTCAGTTCGCCCTGGAATTGCAGGGTGACGTTGCCGATGGGGCCGTTACGGTGCTTGGCCACAATCACATCGGCGAGGCCGTGCACTTTTTCCATTTTCTCCATCCACCCGGCATGTTCGGGCGTGTCGGGGCGTGGCTCGGTGCGCGATAAATAATATTCATCGCGATACACGAACATCACCATGTCGGCATCTTGCTCGATGGAGCCGGATTCACGCAGATCGGCCAGTTGGGGGCGTTTATCTTCGCGCTGTTCCACCGCCCGCGAAAGCTGCGAGAGGGCGATGACGGGAATGTCGAGTTCCTTCGCGATGGCTTTCAGCCCTTGCGTAATTTCGGACACTTCCTGCACGCGGTTGGCTTGGCTGTTGCTGCTTGTGGGGCGCACCAGCTGCAGGTAATCGATGACCAACACCGACAAGTTATGCACGCGTTTTAAGCGCCGCGCGCGCGAACGCAATGCACCGATGGACAAAGCGGGCGTGTCGTCGATATGGAAGGGAAGCGAGGAGAGCTCATTGCTGCGCTCGACAAGGGTTTGGAATTCTTCTTGCGAGAGATTTCCGCGCTGTAAATTTTGTGATGGAATGGAGCAGGCCGAGGCCAGAATACGCATGGCCAATTGTTCGGCCGACATTTCGAGCGAGAAGAAACCCACCGAGCGCGGCTTCTCGCCACGTTCCAGCGCGCCTTCATCTTCGCGGGCCAGAATTTTGGCGCAGTTATAAGCAAGGTTGGTGGCCAGCGCCGTTTTACCCATGGAGGGGCGACCAGCGAGGATGATGAGATCGGACGGGTGAAGACCGCCGAGCAAACGGTTGATGTCGGCAAAGCCCGTATCAATACCCACCACGGCGCCGGAACGCTGGAAGGCTTTTTCGGTGCGGTTCAGCGCATCGACCACGGAAAATTTCAGGGCTTTGAAACCGCCTTCGGCGTCGCCATCAGTCGCCAGTTTAAACAATTGCTGTTCGGCGATTTCTACCTGCGTCATGCCTTCATGTTCGCTTTGCGGATTAAAGGCTTCCACCACCACATTTTCGCCAATGCCAATGAGGCGGCGCTTCACCGCCAGATCACGGATGATGCGGGTATAATCATGGATGTTGATGATGGAGGTGGCGGTGGCAACAAGCCGCGCCAGATAATGATCTTCCACCCCTTCGGCACCGGCGAAATGGTGTTTGAGTGTGACGGGGTTGGCGATGAGGCCCTTATCATGAAACTGGCTGATGGCCTTGAAAATGCGTTGGTGAATGCCGGCATAAAAATCTTCCGGCAGCAGGCTGCTGCCCACATGGTTCAGCGCTTCGTTGTTGGCCAGAATGGCGCCCAGAATGGCCTGTTCAGCCTCGAGGTTGTGCGGCGCTTCTTTCGCGGGTGCGGTGCCGGTGGTTGGGGTGGTGTTGGGGTGTTCGAGAACCGTCGCCATGAAAAATGCTCACCATGTTTTTTGTTGTTGGTCGCCCACCATACTGGCACATCTCATCTATACCACATCGCAGCACGCTTGTGCACAGGAAGCTGACTCACTGCGGTTTGCCAATGTGAATAACTAGCGGATAACAAAAAACCCAGCCGGTGAGGGCTGGGTTTTTCTATTTAGTTGTCATCCCTGCGAAAGCAGGGATCTCCTTGAAGTGGATTCCTGCTTTCGCAGGAATGACAAAAGTTAAGCGGCCGATTCGTCGTTCAACTCTTCTTCAACTTCTACTTCGGCAGTGGCAGGTTTGGCGGCGAGTTCCTGCGCGAGCAGGCCTTCGGCATTACGAGCCACTTGAATTTTAACCGTCACATGCACTTCGGGGTGCAGGTTAACGGTCGCTTCATAAACGCCGAGCGTTTTGATGGTTGAGGTAAGGTCGATGTAGCGACGCTCAACCTTGTGACCGGCTTCAGCCAGCGCCACTTCAACGTCACGTGCGGCAACCGAACCGTAGAGTTTACCATCTTCCGCCGCTTGACGGATGATGCTGACCGAAAGATTGTTCATCGTTGCAGCGATTTTCTCGGCGGCAGCACGGCTTTCGGCGTTTTGCTTTTCAAGCACGGCACGACGCGACTCGAACACTTTTTTGTTCTCATCGGTAGCGCGGAGGGCTTTTTTCTGTGGGAAAAGGAAGTTACGGGCGAAGCCGTTTTTCACTTTCACCACGTCGCCAACGGCGCCCAGGCGTGCAATACGTTCTAACAGAATCACGTCCATGATGTATCTCCTATGACTGTACGACGTATGGCAACAAAGCGAGGTTGCGGGCGCGTTTAATGGCCGTGGCCAACGCGCGCTGCTTCTTCGCAGAAACGGCAGTAATGCGGCTTGGCAAAATTTTGCCACGCTCGGAAATGAAACGGCCAAGCAGTTTCACGTCTTTATAATCAACCGCTGGCGCGTTCGGACCCGTGAGGGGGCACGATTTGCGACGACGGAAAAATACTTTGCGGCCACCAGCGGCATCGCCACCAGCTGCACCGGCGCCCGGACGGCCGCCGCCAAAACCGCCTTCACGGCCACCACCGAAGCCGCCTTCGCGACCTCCGCCAAAGCCGCCTTCGCGGTTATCACTACGTTCATTACGTGGTTTAAATCCTGAATTCATGGTCATCTCCCTTATGCAGCTTCGTAGCTGTCGCCAGATTTTTGCTGCAGCATCACCGTTGGTGTTGCATCCATTGCGTCAACGCGCACCGTGAGAACACGGATAATATCTTCGTTGATGCCGAGGTTGCGCTCGAGTTCTTTCAGCGCAACGGGCGAGCAATCAAGCCCAAGCATGGTATAGTGACCCTTGCCCATTTTGTTGATTTTATAGGCCAGCGTGCGCAGACCCCAATATTCGTTTTTCACGATGGTGCCTTGGGCGTCGGTAATGATTTTTTCAAAGCCATCGGTGAGTTTTTGTACGTCGGCCTTGCTCAGGTCCGGACGCGTTACGAATGTGCACTCATAGAATGCCATAGTACTTCTCCCATTAACGGCCACCGCGCTTGTGACTGGTTTCTAGGGTCGATTGCGTTGTCGCGCTCGTACTCAAATCCTCATGTAGCGCTGCTACACTGCGGTTCTGCGTGCGATTGCTCCTAGCACTCGCCTCCCATAAAGCCAGTCACCCATCTACCCCATGTAGTGGTGTACGGATGACCTATGAATTAAGGTTCCCCCTCTCAGGGGAGCGGGGTTATTAGAGAAAGGCTGTGGATAATGCAAGCGGTTTTTGTTTTGCGCTCAAGCGGCGCGTAGCCTTTCGGCCTCAATGGCCGTGTCGTTTTTTCGTGCTTCGGGGCGAAAAAACTCCGCAAAAGATTGCTTACTGCTGGATTTTGTAACAATAATTTACTATTCACTGGTTACCGAAATTAATACGTAATATGAGCGCAGTAGCGCGAATCAGCCATGCGCTGCGACAGCACGCTTCATAGCGAGGACAGGAGTCCGAGCTGGGAGCAAAGGAGAAAGACCATGACCACTGCATTCGTATTTCCCGGCCAGGGCAGCCAGGCCGTTGGCATGGGCCAGGCCCTTGCTGCCGCATTCCCCATCGCCCGCGAGGTGCTGGGGGAGGTGGATGACGCGCTTTCATTCAAACTTTCCGCGTTAATGGAGCAGGGACCCGAGGCGGACCTCACCCAAACCCAGAACGCCCAACCGGCCATTATGGCCGTATCGCTCGCGGCGTTTCGCGTGATGGAAAAAGAAATGGGCATTACGCTGCCCGGTTCCGCCGTATGTGTGGCGGGTCACAGCTTGGGTGAATATTCGGCGCTGACGGCAGCCGGCAGCTTCACCATTGCCGATTGTGCGCGCCTGCTGAAAATTCGTGGCAACGCCATGCAGGCAGCCGTGCCCCAAGGCAAAGGCGGCATGGTGGCCATTATTGGGCCCGAACTGGCCGGGGTGGAAGAGATTGTGAACGCGGCACGTATGCGGGCGATTGGCGAAATTATCGAGATTGCGAATCATAATTCCACCAACCAGACGGTGATTTCAGGTTCGGCGCGCGGTATGGAAATCGCGATTGAAGTGGCGAAGGAAAAAGGCGCCAAGCGCGCGCTTGCGCTGCCAGTTTCGGCCCCGTTCCACTGTTC